>QHPM01000221.1:0-5391 GCA_003219095.1 Verrucomicrobiota bacterium | reverse complement strand
CCAGGCCGACGGCGAAGCTAGCGACTGACATGCTTCTCTAGTTGGACCGCCACTGGCCTACTCGATGGCTGAACAGGTGCGCCGTTGAGACACCCCTTTCAACTTTCCAACCGGCCGGACAGGCATTGGACAACCACCGCCTTTGCGGTTTGTTCCTCGATGATTAAATCAATCGTGCTGATTATTTTCATTTCGTGGGGCGCCCTTTATGCGCTCGCGCAGACCGAGCCGCAAAAATCTCCGCCACTCGCGACCGCCACGCCGCCGCCCAATGTTCAAACGGCCGGCAAAATTCCGGCGGAGAAAAATCCGCCGCCGCCCACCAGTCCAGTTGCGCAAACGCAGGGAGAAATCAGTACTCCAACGCCAGAGGACAAGAACGCGCCGCCCTTCGACACGTCCAACATGGATACTTCGGTGAAGCCTTCGGATGATTTTTTTATGTATGCCAATGGCGGTTGGATCAAACGCACGCCAATTCCGCCGGAATATTCCCGGTGGGGTAGCTTCAATCAGTTAATCGAAAAAAATAATGACGCCCTTCATGAGGTAGCCGAACGCGCGGCCAAGGAAACAACTGCGACTGATCCGGACGCGAAAAAGGTCGGCGATTATTACGCCAGCGGAATGGACGAAGCGACAGTCGATGTCGCGCGCGCCAAACCGTTGGCCGACGAGCTCAACCGAATCGATGGGGTAAAGGATCGCAACGATGTGCTGAAGGAAATCGCGCATCTGCACACACTCGGGATCACATCGCTCTTCGGGTTCACCTCCGGTCAGGACGATAAGAACAGCACAATGGTTATCGCGCAGGCTTACCAGGATGGGTTGGGGATGCCGGACCGGGATTATTACACCAAGACAGACGACGCTTCGAAGAAGCTCCGTGATCAATACGTGGAGCATGTCACCAAAATGCTGGCGTTGCTGGGGGAGGATCCGAAAGCCGCCGGTGAGCACGCGAAAAAGATCCTCGCGCTCGAAACCAGTCTGGCCCAAGCGTCACGGACCAAGGTCGAGCTGCGCGACCCGCAGAAGAATTATAACAAGATGAAGATGTCAGCGCTGCAGGCCCTCACGCCCGACTTTAAGTGGGAGGCTTATTTCAAAGAGAGTAATCTGCCGGATCCCGGCGATCTGAACGTCGGTCAACCGGATTTCTTCAAGGGCGCGAATAAAGTTTTTGCGAGCACGCCAATCGATCTCTGGAAGGAATATTTCCGCTGGCATCTCGTGCACGCGACCGCGGCGGAGCTTTCCGCCGATTTCGTAAACGAAAATTTCAACTTCTACGAAACGACTTTGCGCGGAACCAAACAAATCAAGCCGCGCTGGAAACGAGTGGTGGCATCGACGGATAATTCCATCGGAGAAGCGCTCGGAAAACTTTATGTTGCCGATTATTTCCCGCCCGAATCAAAGGCCCGGATGCTGGATCTCGTTAACAACCTGCGCTCAGCTTTAGCGGACCGGATTAAGACGCTGGAATGGATGGATGATGCCACCAAGCAAGCCGCTTTGAAGAAGCTCGCCGCCTTCACTGTCAAGATCGGTTACCCGGACAAGTGGCGCGACTATTCCGCGCTGCAGATCGATCGCGGACCCTATGTGGTGAATGCCGTCCGCGCGTCAATGTTCGATGTCCATCGCGAATTGAACAAAATCGGAAAACCGGTTGATCGCTCGGAGTGGGGCATGACTCCGCCAACCGTGAACGCCTATTACAATCCGAAGTTAAATGAGATTGTTTTCCCGGCGGGCATTTTGCAGCCGCCATTCTTCAATCCGAAAGCAGACGACGCCATTAACTACGGCGGCATTGGTGCCGTCATCGGTCATGAAATGACGCACGGATTCGACGATCAGGGACGCCAGTTCGATGAAGTCGGCAACTTGCGTGATTGGTGGACCCCGGATTCGGCGGCGAAATTCAAGGAACGTTCGGGCGCAATCGTGAAACAATATTCCGAGTATGAGCCCCTGCCGGGACTGCACGTCAACGGCGAGCTGACGCAAGGCGAGAACATCGCCGACATCGGCGGAGTCAAGATCGCGTATGCGGCGTTACAGAAGGCGCTCGCCGGAAAACCGCAGGAAAAAATCGACGGCTTCACTCCGGAGCAACGCTTTTTCCTCGGCTTCGCCCAAATCTGGCGCTCGGTGCAGCGAGATGAAGATTTGAAATTGCGCCTGAACACGGACCCGCATTCGCCCGCACGTTACCGGGTCAATGGTCCGCTTTCGGATTCAGTGGAGTTTCAGAAAACATTCAACCTGCCGGATAATTGTCCGATGGTTCGCCCGCCGGACAAACGCGTGAACATCTGGTGAGGTAATGAGCCGCCGGCGAGGAGATTTTGTAGGGCAACCGCTCCCGGTTGCCACGACCTCCCCCGGCAAGCGGCGCGCTTGCCCTACAGTTCTTTTCACCTATCACTAATCACTAATGTGGGAGCGTCGCGATCTAAGAAAGTCGGGAAATTAAAATCCCTGTCGCATTCTCATCCACGCGACCACTCACGCGCGCACAAACGAAATCCGGTTAAATCAACCAGGAGGCGTTATGGCTAAGTGTGATGTTTGTGGAAACGATTACGACAAGTCGTTTCAAATTATCTCGGCCGGAAAAACTCGAACCTTTGACAGCTTCGAATGCGCGGTTCACATGCTGGCGCCAACCTGTCCCCATTGTAGTTGCAAGGTAATCGGTCACGGCGTCGAAGCTGGTGGCCAGATTTATTGCTGCGTCCATTGCGCCGAAGAATCCGGCGCGCACGGATTGAAAGATCGCGGGTAGGAGAAGCACTCGCCGCAATACTTTGTAGGGCAACCGCTCCCGGTTGCCAGCTAAAGACATGGCAAGCGGCGCGCGCTTGCCTACAAACTCTGTCTTTCGCAGGTTCACTTCAAGGTGGCGCGACGGGATCCCTCGAATTGCGCTCGGGATGACGCCACTAGGTCATTACTCCATCGCTCCCTTACTCCATTAGTCTTTCGCAACCTTCCCTCCCCACGAGAGAATCTTCGCCTTCGTTCCCGCTGCTTCGGCTTCCTTGATGTCGCCATTGCGATTGTAAAAAAGCGACAAGCTGGTCCAGCCGATCTGATCGTTCGGCCGCAATTCCGTGGCGCGTTTTCCCGCTTCAATTGCTTCTGGAAATCGCCCGATTTTCATCAATGTCATTCCGAGCGCGTGCCAGCCATCAAAAAATTCCGGATCGATCTCCACGCAACGCCGATATTTCGCAACCGCGCTTTCCAATTCCCCGGTCGCAAGATCACCATTCGCGTCGTCGAAAATCTCGTCGCGCGGCTCCATCTTAAATCAGCTGGGGGCTGTGGTCTGAACCCCGGCAACCCGTCGGCGCTCCTGTAACCATTCGGAAAACATCATCGCGCGTTTCCCGCGCAAGATGCGCTCTTCGAGCGAGGTCCGATTGGCTGCAGCTTGGGCCGGATCAGGCGGATCGCGTTTTTCCACCACTGCCACCGCCGCACCATTAGAAGTCGCGAGCGGATCCGACACTTCATTGGCGTGCAAATCGGCCACTGCATTCTTGATCATAGGCAAATCTGGGATCGTGTCCGGCGTGGGGGACGCTTTTGCCTCCAGCTCATCGGCCAGAGCAAACGGCGGCAATTTTTCCAGTTTTAAATTCAACTTTTGCGCGGTCTTGGCGATGGTGTCGCCGGCTTTCAACGCCTCGCCCAAATCGTGCGCGACATTGGCTGCCCGAATGGTCACCAGCTCGCCCTCCTTTCGCGCTTTAAGGGCCTCAACAATTTTCGGTTTCGCTTCCTCGAGTGTCAGCGGTCGCGCCGGAGTAATCCCGGCGAGATGCAAGATATAGAACCCGTCCGCCGCCTGGATTGGCTCACTTATCGGTTCATCATTGGAAAGTTGAAAGGCGCTCTGAATCAATTGCGAATCCTGCTTTAGTTCCGGATCCGGTACCGTCGGGGTGAAATCGCCAGTCGTCTTGACCGGCAACCCGAATTTCGCCGCCACCGCGACAAAATCCGCATTCTTCTCCGCCAGCGCCTGGGCAACGTCATTGGCCTTGTCCGAAAGTTTCTGCAAGGCGTCAATCCGTTCTTTTCCCGTTAGCTTTTTCTGCGCCTCCGATACCGTCATGGCAACGAATTGCACTCTGCGTTTTTCCTCGCTCTTCAGTTGCTCTTTGGCCCCTTCGTAATATTTCACGATTTCGTCATCAGAAATTTTTACCTCATTAGCGAACTCGCTGGTTTTGAAACGCACAACGCTCACTTCGAATTTGGAATAGACCTGTTCAAAAGCGGTCCTGCTTTCCGACGGGGATACGGTCACGCCGGTGCTGACCAGTTCCTTGACGCGATCGAGACGAATCTGATCGCCGGCCAATTCCTCAATCTGCGCTTCGCTGAACCCAAGCGGTCCCAGGGCATTCTGCACCATGTCGTTGTACTTCTTTAGATCGAAACTTCCGGCGTCGCCCCGGAACGCGCGCATTTTGGTAACGACGGCGGCGATTTCGGTGGTAGTTGGCCGAATGCCCAAGGCTTCGGCTTCGTGGTGTAGAATCATTAAATCAATGGCGAATTCCTGTCCGGCTTCGCGTTCCGCTTCCGATTGTGTTTTCGCGCGTTGCGGATGCCACTGACCCAAAAGCTCGGTTAGAAATTCGCTCATCTGCAGATTGCGCGCCAGTTGGAATAACCGTCCTCCACGTTCAATCTCGATTGCCGAGATGTCGCGGCCATAAAGTTTGCCAGCGGTGTTCGTCCGCAGAGCGCTCATCCAATCCGTTCGTACGAAATAAAGACAAAATGGCATTGCCAGAATGGCGATGACAATCATGAGCCAGCGTGAATGCTTACGTAGAATCGTGATCATTAATTTTGCGTCGCGGAATGTACCGCAGCTCGCTCGCGAGCCAAACGCTTTTTGATGCAAATAGCGTCATCCCAGCGATTGCGCAGTTTCCTGAATCAATTCCCAAGCGGCGCGCAGATGCTTTTCCGTGGTGAGAATATTCCCGAGTCCCAAGCGAATCACGGTTTGTCCGCGCAATTTTGTTTGATTCAAATACGCGCGACCCGATTGATTGATCGACTCGACAATCGCGCTGTTTAGCGCATCCAAATCATGATTCATTGTAATTGCGGTCGGCGACCGCGGCCCCGCGTCAACGACGCCGGCTACAGACCTGACAAATCGAAAACAAACGACGCCCATTGAGACCGGCGCGGATAATTCGAAATCGTCGGATGTAGTCACCCATTCGCTAAATAAACGGGCCAGCCGCAAGTGCTCGCGCATTAACGCGAGAATTCCTTCGCGGCCGAAGGCACGCCAGATCATCCAGGCCTTGAGCGCGCGAAATCTCCGGCCGAGCTGGATTCCGT
>QHPM01000220.1 GCA_003219095.1 Verrucomicrobiota bacterium | reverse complement strand
TCTCTAAAAGCGATTAGAACGCCAGCTCCTTGGCGGCAGATTACGATTCACCGTCGGTAGCTTCTAACTTGAGTTCGGCTGCATCCGCTTCGGTGTCGATATCGATAGCCGCTTCCGGTAACGTGTAGCGGACGACCTTATCCAGATTGGCCAGGATTATTCGCTTCGCGCCGCTGGCACCACGAAGCAACAAGAGCTCGGGAAAAAATTTGCGCGCAAACAACGCCGGTATGCCAACGGTGTCGCAGTATTCAGCGGCGGCAATCGGTTTATGTGTTCGATCGGCCAGGGAAATCAAGCCGCGAATCGCTTCGCAATCGACCAGCGGTTGATCGCAAGTGAGCAGGACGCCACCGGAAACATTGAACTCGGCTACGCGCTCGACCCCGCACCGAATGGAGGAGGCAATGCCATTTCGCCAGTCTGGATTTGGGACAATGAGCGCCGCACTCTCTTTCAACTGCCGCGCGATCTCCGGAAATAAATAACCAGCCTGAAGCTTGAGATAATTCTCGTTTAGGAAAGCCATCCTGCAGCGGCGGTCTATGACCGCTGGAATCAGTCATAACGGCGGTGATAGACCGCCGCTACAGAAACCAGGCTCAATAATTCTTCGCCACTTCGTCCCAGTTCACCACGTTCCACCACGCTTTGATGTAATCGGGGCGACGATTTTGATAATGCAAATAATAAGCGTGTTCCCAAACATCGACGCCCAAAACCGGGCTGTTCCCATCCATTAGCGGTGAATCCTGGTTTGGCGTCGAAATTACTTCGAGTTTGCCGCCTTTATTTTTAATTAGCCACGCCCAGCCGCTGCCGAAGCGGCCGACCCCGGCGGCGGCAAATTTTTCCTTGAACTGATCGAAGCTGCCGAAGGTTGATTTAATATCATCGGCGAGCTTCCCTTTCGGCTCGCCACCTTTCCCGGGACCCATAATCTTCCAAAAGAAAGAATGATTGGCGTGGCCGCCACCGTTGTTACGGACGGCGGTACGTATGGTTTCAGGCACGGCTTTCAAGTCGCGAATCAAATCTTCGACAGATTTTTTCGCCAGCTCAGGTTGATCCTTCAGCGCGTTGTTAACGTTGGTGATGTAAGTCTGGTGATGTTTGGTGTAATGAATTTCCATCGTGCGCGCGTCGATATGCGGCTCGAGCGCGTCGTATGCGTAAGGAAGTTTCGGTAATTCGTAAGCCATAATAGCGACGTTAATCGGCGGACGATTGAGGTCAATCGCCTGACCCCGAGCTTCCGCGACTCGGGATCCCTCGACTTCGCTCGGGATGACGGCTGGTCAGTTGCAGCGGAAAAAGCTCGGCGGATGGCCAACACTGCGCCGGTAATTCACATAAGTGGCGAGGGTGAGGAGCGGGAAATTTTGCCGGTACATATCGTATTTTAAGTAAAACACGCCGGGGAAACCGGTACCGGTAATTTGCGGTTCGTGCCAGGACCCATCTGACTGTTGGGTCGAAAGAAGATAACGCAAACCGCGTTGCACGCTCGACCGATTAAGATCGCCACATGCGCAAATGCCCATGATTGCCCAAGCCGTCTGTGAAGCAGTGCTTTCGCCCTTCCCCTTAGCCGAAGGATCTTCGTAGGTGGCACACGTTTCGCCCCAGCCACCGTCGTCATTCTGACAACTTTCCAGCCAATCACGCCCGCGCAGAATCCAATCCTGCGTCATGTCCTGCCCGATGGCGCGCAGCCCGCGCAGAACCTGCCAGGTGCCATAAATATAATTCACGCCCCAGCGTCCATACCACGAGCCATCGTCTTCCTGGGTGGCGATCAAATACCGGATCGCGTTTTCGACGCTTGGATCGTGCCGGTCGAATTTGATGTAACCGAAAAGCTCGAGCGTCCGCGCCGTCAGGTCGCTGCAAGTCGGGTCCAGAATCGCCTTATGGTCGGCAAAGGGCATATTTTCCAGCCAACCGTCAATGACATCCTTGTCGAAAGCGGCCCAGCCGCCATCGCGACATTGAAAGCTTAGTTGCCAGGCCAGGGCGCGCTGGAACAAATCTTCATAATCCTTTTTATCTTTCGGGTGAACGAGGCGCAGCGCCATCAGCACCATCGCGGTGTCGTCGGTGTCCGGATAATAAACGTTGTTATACTCGAAGGCCCAGCCACTGGCCTCCGGATGAGGATTGTTCTTCGCCCAGTCGCCTCGGGTACGAACTTCTTTATTCGACAACCATGCCGCCGCTTTCTGCAAAGAAGGATGCTCGGCCGGGAGGCCGCTTTCCGCCAATGCGATGATATTAATGGCGGTGTCCCAAACCGGCGAAAGGCAGGGTTGAATCCGAAAATCCTCGGAATCGTTGACGAACAACCCTTCAAAATCTTTTTTTGCTTTTGCCAGGGCGGGATGGCTGTTCGGATAACCGAGAGCGTGCAAGGCAATGAGCGCATTGAGCATTGCCGGGTAAACCGTGGCCAAGCCATCGCTGCCGTCGCCGATGCGCTCGATCATCCAGCGCTCGGCTTCCTCGAGCGCGAGGCGGCGAAATGGTTTCCAGGGAATACGATGCAGCATCTTGAGCGCGTCGTCTCCGCGGAGGAATAAATTGCGCCAGGTAAATGTACGTTCGTCGCGCGGTAGTCGAAAATCCTTGTGCTCGGTCCCAAGCGGATACAACTCGTGCAATTGTTTTTCGCCGGGTAACTCGCGCGTCGGTTTGAAGTGATTGATGATGGCGAGGGGCACCAGCATGGCGCGACTCCACGATGACATTTTGTAGATGTGAAACGGCGCCCAGGTCGGCAGCAGAATCATTTCCACCGGTATTGTTGGCAGATATTTCCACGGGAACTGGCCCATGAGTGCGAGGTAGAGCTTGCTAAAAGTGTTTATCCGCGGAATACCGCCGAGTCGCAAAATGTTGGCGCGCGCTTCGCGCATGAATGGCAGATCGGCAGAATAACCGGCAAGTTTCAGCGCGAAATAAGCTTTGACGGAAGCGTTAATTTCACTGGGGCCGCCAAAATAAATGTTCCAGCCCCCATCGGGCAATTGCCGCCGCAGAATATGTTGGGTGCAACGCTCCTGAAGTTCGCGATCAACCTCGCCCAGCCAATGCAGATATAGCACGTAATCAGAGCAAAGCGTGCTATCGACAAATAACTCCCCGCACCAGTGGCCGTCTGGCTTTTGCTGGCGCAACAAATTTTCCTGCGCCTGCGAAATGGCCCAAGCGATCTGAGAATCGTTAGCGGTGTAGGATTCGCCGGTCTCGGGACGCGCGCTTGGCAAAGAAATCAGGTTTGGCGAATTCGTCGCCATAAGAGATCAGGAAACTTTTGCTTCGAGAGCAGCGGGACGCTTCCCGGTCAGATGACCGTTGCCTGAGCTTACTCCGTTGTAAGCCGCGAGCTCATTGCCCCGACCCGCACTTTTCGGTCTCGGACCGAAATTAAACTTCACTGTTTTCCAAGTGTCGCCTCGTTTGGCCTGGAGACCGAGGCTCGCGGTTGGCTCGTAGCCACAGTGGGTCATGCAATTCTCACAGCGCGGATCCCGCGCCACCCCATCGACCACCCCGTACTTGTCCCAATCGACTTTTTCTAGCAACTCGGTGTAGGTCTTGTAATGGCCTTCGCTGCCGACAGTGTCGGTCATGAAATAGCAGGGCGCTTTCCAGCCCATCAGGTTGCGAGTCGGAATCGCCCAGGCGGAGCAAGTCAGGTCGCGATGGCCGGCCAGAAACTCAAAATAGATCGGCGTGCCAAAAAAAGTGTAGCGGTTCATCCACTCTTCCATCCGGGCGAATTTCTCGACGGTGGCCTTGCGCGTGAGAAAGAAATTTTCGGGCTGCAAATTGAGCCGTTTCACCATGTCTTTTTTGGCCGCGTCGTAATCGTAGCCAGGCGTGATGGTATGGCCGTCAACGCCGAGATCAGCGAGGAAGTCGAACATTTGCTCGACCTCGTCCATGTCGGTTTCTTTATAGATGGTAGTGTTAGTCGCGACCTGGTAGCCAAGCTTTTTCGCCATTTTTATCGCGAGAATGCATTCCTTGAATACGCCTTCGCGTTCGACAATGAGATCGTGCGTCCGCTCGAGCCCGTCGAGGTGCACGTTCCAATACATCCAGCGCGAGGGCGCGATGACCGGTTTGCCAGTCGCGGGCTTCGGGTTGCGAATTGCCTCCGCATCTTTTGTTGAAACGAGCCCTGCCGCAATCAATCCATCAAGCTTGTTCTCCAAATTCTTCCGCAATCCGGTCTGACCCGGACTGGCGTTGTTCGCATTCCGCAATTCTTCAGTGAGCCATTCGCGCATTTTTTTGCGCATAAACATGGCGTTGGTGCAGACGTAAACGATCCGCCCCTGGGTGAGCAAACCATTAATCAGTGCTTCGATATGCGGATAAATTAGCGGCTCGCCCCCACATATCGAGACCATCGGCGCGTTGCATTCCTGCGCCGCGCCGAGGCAATCCTCCAGCGGCATCATGTCTTTGAGCGAGGTCGAATATTCGCGAATCCGGCCACAGCCGGTGCAAGTCAGGTTACAGGTGTGTAAAGGCTCAAGCTGCAGTACGGTGGCAAACTTCTTCGTGCCACGCACTTTGTGACCGATGATGTACGCAGCGATTTTGCTAGTGAGCGCCAAAGGGAACCTCATAGAAACCGGACGGTAACGGCAGCATCCCGAGTGTCAACCCATAGAACCACGTGCCTTTTTCGCCGAATCGGTTACATTTTCGCGGGGTTGAATGATTACAAGGGGTTTAAACGAATCTGAACTTAACTGACAAACTATGAAACAAATGATGGCAATTCTTAGTACCGGCATTCTCACCAGCGTGCTATTTGGTTGCACCCAAGCCGGACCGCAGCGGACGGTCGCTACCCACGGCTATCCCTATACCTTTGGAACAGAGCTTCCGGCGCCAAATCCGGCCTACCGCAAGTGGACGACGGCGCAATTGCAGCAGCGCCGCATCGATTTGTATTACATGGTGCCGCAGAGCCAGTCGCGGCATGGCATAGCCGAGTACACCTACCGCGGGATGCCACTGCCACAGCAAGATGAAATCAAAGCGATCGAGGCTGAATTGTCTCGCCGTTATCAGGCTGGAGATAAAGCGGCGGAACTGAAGCCCGCCTGGCCGGAAGAACGTCGGCACATCTAAATCGTCGTAAGGTCTAATCGCAATAGGTTGGCGGTGGACGAGACTATCGTCGCGCTCGGTGCTGCGTCGGCAATGGATTTAGCCGATCCCATTCGTTTCCCAGCATTCCTTGCATCGCTATTGAGATCAATGCATCTGCCAGCCGCGGCGGATCAAACTGACCGCGATCGCTGCCAGCAAAAGCGCAATGATTTTCGAAACACCGCGCAAACCTTGCCTACCCATCCAGCGGCTGAAACGGTCGGCGTTGCAGAGCGCGACGGCCACGATGGCGAGATTCACCAGCAATGAGACGAGCGTGAAAACAAGCCCGACCGTGTCGATCAGAATAAGCAAGGCGGTGAGGAGAGCCGGGCCAGCAATTAACGGCATTCCCAGCGGGACGATCCCAAATTCATCTCCGCCGCCGCGATCGGGGGGTCCGAATGTCACCAGTTCACGCGCGGCCAGAATGAGGAGAATGAGACCGCCGGCGATTTGGAAATCAGCGACCGTGATTCCGAGCGCGGCAAAAATA
>QHPM01000219.1 GCA_003219095.1 Verrucomicrobiota bacterium | reverse complement strand
CCCTGGCCGTCCTTTTCACTTACGAAACCCTGACAGACGAAGCCTACGGTCATGGGCTTTTTAGCGAAGCAATGATCATTTCTTCCGCTGTCTCATCGCTAACGCGACCGTCGCATCTCGCTCAGTTGCTGACTGCCCTGGCGTTTGGCGGTGGATGTCTGATCAGCGCGCTATCTTTTGCGGCATTTTCAAGTAAAAGATTCTGCCTGCTCACGGCAGTCGGTTACCCTGTCTTTACTGCTGCGTTTTATTTTTTTGTGGTGCGGGGCCTTCATCTGGAAACGAGCATAACTGCCGTTTGGCTCGAGGGCGGCCTCTTTGCCACGGTTGCGGCTGGCATTCTAGCCCTGGGGGTGATCGATCTTGTGCAAAAAAAAAGCGTGGATGCAGTGTTGTTGTTTCTCTGGCTCGGGGGCACGTTTTGTTTCGCCGCATTCTTCAATTGGTCGATTACTGCGCGCACATTTCTGCCAATGGCCCCTGCCGCGGCCATCTTAGTTGTCCGGCATCTGAGAAGCTTCCAAAACATCGGTGCCCTAAAATATGCTCCCCTTCTCGCTGCCGCAGGAGTGTCGATTTTGATCACAATTGCCGATTGTAGTGAGGCTAATTGCGCACGGACAGCCGCCCGGTTGTTTCAAGAACGTTACCGAGCCGAACTCGGCAAGGTTTGGGTCCAAGGACATGGCGGCTTTCAATATTATATGGAGCAATGGGGGGCGAAACCTTTTGACCGCAAAAACCCCCAGGCGGTTCAGGGAGGTCTTCTCATAGGGCTGTTTAGCGACACGAATATTGCACAACTTTCAACTCAGACGGTGGCAGCACGGAGTGAATCAACCTTTAGCGCGGTTCCGCTGGTTAGTACCTTTCGCTACGGGACGGGCGCAGCTTTCTACACTAGCCTGCACGGGCCGCTGCCCTGGGTGATCAATAAACTACCATCCCCGCGTTACTATGCAGCGCACGTCCGTTGATGGGTAAAGCGATGGACGGGAGGCCAGTCGATCAGGAGGGCATAAGATCGACTTCCCGGCCTTTATAATTGGTAACGAAGTTGAACCGGAATTCATTAAATGTTCCGTTTTTAATGGCGGCGCGCGCCTGTCGCATCAGGTCGAGATAGAAATGCAAGTTGTGGAGGGTAATTAAACGCAGCCCGAGAATTTCTTCGGCTTTGATAAGATGGCGGATATAGCCGCGGGTATACTCTTGGCAGGTCGGACAAGTGCAACCTTCTTCGATCGGATTCTTGTCGCGCGCGAACTCAGCGTTCTTCAGATTGAGTGTGCGGGTCGCCGCAAAAGCAGTGCCGTTGCGTGCCAGCCGCGTCGGCAAGACGCAATCGAACATGTCCATCCCGCGCGCGATCAGTTCGAGTAATTGCGGTGGCGTGCCCAGTCCCATGGCATAGCGCGGTTTGTTCTCCGGTAAAAAGGGCGCGCTAGATTCCACCCCCCGCATCATTTCCTCTTCCGGTTCGCCTACGCTAACTCCGCCGATGGCATAGCCGTCGAAGCCGATCTCGACGGCAGCTAGCGCACTTTGCTTCCGCAATTCCGGGAAAGTTGCCCCTTGAACGATGCCGAAGAGAAGAGGGTTGAGGGTTGATGGTTCATGGTTGATGGATTCGTCATCCGTTCTTCGATGTTCGGTGTTCGGTGTTTTCTTTCTGCCACTTCTTGCAGCGCCGCGCCCACCGTGCCGTCATTTCCATACTCCGTGCCGCATATTCATATTCACACGGCCACGGCGGGCATTCATCCAACACCATCGCGATATCGCTGCCGAGCGTGGATTGAATTTCCATCGCAATTTCCGGCGAAATAAAAGCCGGCGTCCCATCGACGTGATTTTGGAAATGCACGCCCTCCTCCGTGATCTTGCGCAGTTTCGCCAGCGAAAAAATCTGGTAACCACCGCTGTCAGTCAGAAGCGGCCCATCCCAATTCATAAACCTATGCAGTCCGCCAAAGTGCCGAATCACATCGAGTCCTGGTCGAACGAACAGATGATAAGTATTTCCGAGAACGATTTGCGCGTTGAGTTCGCGGAGCTCTCGCGAGCTAACGGCTTTGACGCTGCCCTGGGTTCCGACCGGCATGAACGCCGGCGTCTCGATCAGGCCGTGTCCAGTTTTGAGCCGCCCCGAGCGCGCTTTTGTGCTTTTATCCGTCGCTCTTACTTCAAACATTGGCCGAACCTTGGAAATGATCGCGCAGCCTGCAAGCAATCAATCGCCCCGCCCGACAATAAGGGCGCTTCAGGTCTGTTATTGGACCGCCCTTGCGCTCGTTTTTTCCTGGGCGGTTTGGCAACGCTTTAAGCTCCCGCTCGATCCAATTGCCGATCCCGATACCTGGGGTTATCTCTCGCCCGCTCTGCGGAAACTGACCGGCGCCGAATTTGGCCACACCCAGGGCCGAAATTTTCTGTATCCGGGTTTTCTCTATTTGGTGTTGCGCTGTTTCGGAGATTTTCGGGCGATCGTGATCGTGCAACATTTACTTGGGGTGACGGCGGGCGGGTTATTATTGCTTACTTGGCGACGTCTCCGTGCCTTTGTCCCAAACTCGTTAGTCAATCCTTCGCTTCATGATGCACTCGGCGTGGCCGGAGCCGCGATTTATCTTTTCGCCAGCGAAACTACTCGGATTGAGACGCAGCTCCGTCCGGAAGGCATCTGCGCGTTTTTGATCAGTATTAATCTCTATTTTACGCTGCAGTTCGTTTATTGTTCTTTCGTAGAGCAGCGGTGTACAGCCGCACTTGTCTGCGGAATCGCGACGGTGTTCAGTTCACTATTGTTAGCATCGGTGAGACCGAGCTTTTGGTTCGTTACCGCCGTGGTCGCGGTGCCCGCGGTCGCCTTCTTCGTGCGACGAAACTGGTGGCGCCAAAAAATCGCCCTCGGCATCGCTATCGCACTCACTGCAATGCTGGTGCTGTGGCCTGAGCACATCCTCAGCCGCAAGGACGGGGAGAGCCAGACATTCTTGCCCACAATGCTTTTTGTTATTCACGCCGATTTGATTCGCGACCAAATTGCTGAGGATCTCAAGGAGAATGCCCGCCTCCCATATTCGAGGGACTGGCTCGAGCGTATTCATGCGGCACTGAGCAACGAGATCGCGAAATCGCAGACCAAGTGCCCCGGACATTATCCGTCGCTCAATTTTAATCCCGAGTATTTGTGGTTCGACCCAAGCTCAATCACGACGCAGTTGAAACGGGAGTTCGGCAGCAATGTCTCTGCTCTTTGCGCATTCTATCGCTTTTATTATTGGCGAACCTGGCAGTGCCGCCCACTTCGCGCCCTCCAGAAAGTCGCGAATCAATTCGCGATTTATTATTTCCCTCAATGTCCTGCCTACAATTCAACGAAGATTTGGCCGCTAACTGACGTTTATCAGAGAGCTGTTACTTCCCTTGCCCACGATGACTATCGAAAAATCACACCATCCCTCCCGGCGCTCGCGGATTTTATGCAACGGACAAAGTCGCTGGCGCAGAACGCGCCCGTTACCGAACAGCCTCGCCTCGTCCGAGTCGCACTAACGGCTCTTGCGGTTAGCTATTTACCCTGGCTTTTGTTGGCGCTGATTTTGGGCGCGGTCATCTTTTGGCGACAGGTCCGCTGGCAACGGTTGAGGTGGCTGGCAGGGTTAATGTTGTTTGGTTGCGCATACAATGCCGCAGCCTGTCTGGAGGTGGCGATGGCAAATTCGCTCGAAGTTCATCGCTACATCACAGTGCAGATGTACGCCACGCTTCTGACCCAATTTCTCGTTCTCTGGCTCATCCTTGAATTCGCTCTCGATATCAGGCAGCACCGGCGCGGGGTCGTTTGACGCGCGACTTCATTTGCGCCTTGTTCGTGCATTCGCCGGGTAGCGCTCGCGTGCAACGCCAGTCCGGCTCGGACTTTCGGCGTCCTCGTCGAAACAATCTTTTCTCAAAAGTGACAACTCATAATGCCATCTCACAAAAGGAAAGTTCGCGATCACGAGGCGCAATTGCCAGCCACGCGAGACGCGTGCGCTACCCGGGCACAGATGCGCGCGGCGCCAGCATCCACACCGTGATCGCGCATGCGATCAAGCAAAAATCTTTTACTAGTGCGCCGTAAGGATCGACCAACATCGACGGATTTCCCGTCGCTACCAGCGCGATCAGAATCAACATCCATGATGTTGCGATAAACACGGCGGTACGTTCGGCAAACCCGATGATGAGCCACAGGCCAACCAGCATCTGCGTAACGCCCAGAATTCGCAGGGTCAATTCCGGTGCCCGCCATACTAGATTTGACGCTTGCACAAGACCCACTTCATCCGCGCGCAGGAACAAAATCTTTGGCACGAGGCCCTCATAAAACCAGACCAGCCCGAGTGCGGTTCGCGAGATGATTTTGATGGTGCGTAATTTCGTATTCATAAAATCAATTCTTCGCCGGCCGAAGAAACGACGCCGAAGCTGTTAACGACGTGCGGCCAACCCATCCAGACATTCACCGCGGGCGAGTAACTCGCTCCCATGCAACGAGCGTCCCGCCACCATCGTCCGGTCGAGTGAATTAAGTTATCAGCGGCGATTTGGATCCTCGCAGGAACTTGCTGCCAAGGTTCGTGCCAGATGCGAAAGAAACGGCGACACTTCCGAAATTGCGTGAAAGCCGTATACCGCTCGAGTAAAAATTCGTCGAGCGATCCCGGCGCGCAGATCCCGAGATCATTTACCTCGAAGGTGGCGCAAAAATGGAACGAGCCCGCGTCTGCCTCTATTTTCCCCAGCCGCTGATCCTCATGTTCCTGCTCACTTGCCAAGCCGTAGCCTGGCGAAGGCTGGTATTCAATCCTTCCAAATCGATACGGTAATCCGAAACTCCACGGCCCCAGCCATGTCGCCATCCGACTCGAAAGCCATTCGCGCATGAAGTAAATCGCGGGTTCGCCTTTGTGCCGGACGTAGGTGCGAACATTCAGAAAATCATGGGTAGCGATCGGTCTTAAAAGCAACTCGCCAATTCTGCCGCCGAATCGTGGCCGCATTCCACGCATCGTGAATGCAACGAGGCTGACAAAGGCGCGCCCCTTATAGAAATCGAGCTGGTACGGAATGCAGCGCTGCAGTTCCCGCGGATCGGTTTCGTAATGAATGAAAATGACCTTGTCCCA
>QHPM01000218.1:2085-18031 GCA_003219095.1 Verrucomicrobiota bacterium | reverse complement strand
TTCACGGCAGGATCGGTGACGTTTTTCGCCGGCGTGATCTGCTGAATCAGAAGCACTTCATCGTGATAGCCGTAAATTTGAATATCGCCCGGTTCCTGAAGCTTCAGCGGAATCGGCCATTGAATGCTGCCTGCGTGCCAGCCTTCCGGTAGTTCCCATTTGATTTCGGTGGGAATCCCAGCGTCGCCCGGATATTTCCAATAGGTATGCCAGTGCGGCTCCATTTTTAACCGCACGCCGACAAGAAACGGCTCGCCAGGAACGACGGCGCTGACATTTGCCAGGGCGTCGGCCCGGACAAGCTGTCTGCCCTGGTAAATCTGCCCCTGTGCCGTCATTGCGATCAATGCCGGCAGCCACAGGAAAAACACCGAACGCTGGATTGCGTTCATGTAGTTACTTATCACTTCGCATGGATTCGGGCAATGGTTGGAGCTGGCTCATATCGTGCTGATAAAAGGAGAATGCGTTACTTCGTCGTCATGGTGCTGATCGTGCTGGGCGTGATTTTCTTGCGACAGAAAAAGGTGGAAAATTCTGCGCCCCAAAAGACGGCTGAAGCCGCTCAGCCAGTATTGACGCCGCGCCCGGCCAGCGAACACGATTGGGCGATCAGGGATCAACGCCGTAAATCTCGACCAAGCCATTGCCGGTAGCGTCGGTGGGACTCTTAAAGATAACGGTGTAATTGCCAGGAGCGAGCTGATTGTAGAGAGCAGAATCGTTGTCGTTTGGCGGCGCCAAATGATAGAGATCGAGATAAGTGGGCGAGACTGGAGACCCGTTCGGTCGGGCAACTGGGGTTTCGCCATTTTTCCAATCGGCGTTGGATTCAATGAGCTGACCCTGCGAGTTGTGCAACTCAATCGTCGTGTTCGGCAGCGGATCTGGGACGACGCCTTGCAAACCGGGCCCGATTCCCCGCAGGACGACGCTTTTCAACTGCGGCCCTTGCACTGCGAACCCGGCGATCACGACGTTCTCGCCGTTGGCGACCTGCGCGCGGCTGGAAATATTAGAAGCGCGTCCTATCGTCGTTTGGAGATCGTAAACTTCGGCCACGGCAATACCGCTATCGCCGCCAGTACCCGAGACAATTGCCGTGTAATTAGCCGGCTGCAGTGTAATTAGAATGGCTGGTTCGAGATCACTAGAAGGGGCAAGACCAGTCTGCTCAATTTGGGCCTGCTGCGTCTCCTTCCAATTGTTGTTGGAGGCAATAAGCGAACCATTGGAATCAAACAGACTAATGGTTGGATCAGCGAGAAAACCGGAAACGCCGAACTGCGCCAATGTTGGACCAAGCGCGCGCAACAAAATCTGTTTGCCCTGGCTTTGGAGAATAAAGCCGGCGATCAAGACGTCGTTTCTGGTAGCGGCTCGTGCGCGCGTGGAGATGTTGGAAAGCTGGGGACCGGCGGGGGGAGTTGAGGGCGTCCCATACAATGATCGCGCTCCGTTAATGTCATCCGCAGTCAGATGATTTAGCGAGCTCACCCTCGAATTCATGATCGCCGAAACTGTCTGTTTCGGGTTGGCTTGATCGGGATGACCCAGACCAAGCACGTGACCGAACTCGTGCAAAGCAACGCGATGAAAATCTCTTTGCGGCGAAACATTCTGACCAGAACTAAAATTGCCTGAACCCCCAAGATCGTGATTATTAAAAATCACGTCGGCCTCGAGCATTTGGGATCCGGAACTTACAAAAAGCGTGATCGCGAGGACGTCCGACCCAAAGCTTTTGCCAAATACCGTATTGGAAAAAAGGACTGAATTTCTGTAATCGCCGGAGTGCTCGATCGTGCCAGGGAGAGCTTCGACCCAGGTAAACTGCGCACTGCCGATCTGCTGATTCCATTGAGCGAGTGCATTCTCCGCATCGGCGGTCCAGCTGAGGAAGCCATCGGGCAAGACAAAGCTTGGTACGCCGACTTGAATCATCATCGAGATTGTTCCTCGTCGCCAGCTCGCGCCCTCAAGCGTATAACTCGAGGCCAATCGCGGCAGCGCCAGAAAAACGCTGGCAGCTAGACCAACTCGCAACACCAGTTTGGGAAACGAAGTTGCCTTAATGGTGCTCGCTCTGCGCCCGGGCCTTGGCGTGGATTGCTTGCTTAAGTTCCTGCGCTGAGATGGCGCGCCCGGCGGAGACGGCGGCTTCATTTTTGCCAAGCTGGGTAACGTCGCTCAAAGGCGATCCCTCGTTTGTAAAAACTGCGTCGCGTCCAGTCTCATCTTTCTTAACTCGGAAACGTCCGTGCATGATGCCGACAAGCGGAATGAACTGAGTGCCGTTGTTTTCCACAAACAAGATGTCCCGATCACCGACTTTGAATTTCGGCGCATCTGCTACCTCCATCGTCTCGGCGCCGACCGTGCCGCCGAGCATACGCAGGGTCACGCTCGCACCGGGATTGCCTTTGATGGTTTCCTCTACTTTAACCGTCACGTAGCTCATGATGTGACGTTGTGCGCCCTCACCGGTCCATTCCGAGCGGACGTCCGTTACAGTGCCTTGAAAAATCATTTCGGCCCGACCGACCAAGTCATCAAACGAAGGTGGAATAACCGTGGTGGCCACAGCCGCGCACGCAATAATCAGAAAACTGCCAGGGATTGATAGACGGGAGAACTTTTTCATGTGGAAGAACGCTAAATTTAGTTCGGTTCGCTGCGGCATTCAAACAGAGAGCATTTGAGCCCAAGCGCGCAGCTTTCGTTCAATTTATGGATCGAGATCATATGCATCCACCAGCGCGATACCGGTGCTGTTATTAACGCCGCGAACAATGGCCGTATAGTTACCGCTTGAGAGCGTCGCGATAATCGCGGACTCGTTGGTATCTGGTGGCTGGAAACCGCTGGCCGAGATCGCCGCGGCCTGCGTGCCACTGCCCCAATCGTCATTGCTCGCGAGCAGGTTGCCGGAAGTGTCATGCAATTCCAGGGTTGGATTGGAGAGCGTGCCGGTGAGGGAAAATGGCGGTGAGGCCAGGGACGGACCGATGGCACGTACAATCAGTTTTTTTGATGTCGACCCATTGATGATCAGACCGCCGATAAGGACATTTTGGCTGGTACCGACTTGTCCGCGGGTGGAGATGTTAGATAAACGCGACGATAAAGTATCCAATTCATACACTTCGACTAATGCGACGCCGGTCGAATTGTTGTAGCCGCGCACGATTGCGGTGTAGGCTCCGGCGCCCAGAGTTGCAATCAGGGCTGGTTCGTTGCTGTTGTTGGGGGCGTAGCCGCTGCTGCTGATCTGTGAAGCCTGCGATCCAGTCTGCCAGTCATCGTTTGTTGTGATCGTGGCACCCGAAGAGTCGTGCAACTCAAGCATTGGATCGCTCAACACGTTAGCGACCCCGTAGCTGCCAAGAGTCGGCCCAAGCGCACGGACAATTACTGTTTTTGATTGCGAGCCGGAAACGAGACTCCCAGACGGGCTCGGCGTCGGCGTGGGTGTTGGCGTTGGTGTCACAGTAGGCGCCGCATACAGCGATTGAGCGCCGGAAATGTCGTCGGTCGATAACGTCTCGCGATCGCTTGTCACTGAGTTCATGATCGCGTCGACATGTTGCCCATGCTGATCCGGGTGATCCAAGCCGAGAGCATGACCGAGTTCGTGGATCAGGACTCGCCGAATATCGCCAATGGCCCATCCGCTGGAGTTGAAACGCAGTGGACCCCGATACGAGTCGAATGATTGATTTCTGTTAAAGAGAACGTCAGCCTCGACAATATTGCTGCCGGAAGAACGCCAGTACGTCACCGCCAGCGTGCTTGATCCAAAATTTTGACCGAAAACCGTGTTGGAAAACACGACCGCATTGACGCCGTCACCGGAGGAAACGGGAGGGGTGGCGACATTGCCATTATATTGCAACCGGGCCATTACGTGATCCCACGCCGCGAGTGCTGGTGCTGCCGCCGTATCCCAAGAGGTATTGCCATCAATGAGTGTGCGGCCGGCTGAGCCGAGACCCATCTGGAAAGTCACGACGGTTCCGGCAGGCCAGCGGCCACCCTCGAGCACATACCCGTTGGCGCGACGTGAAACTACCAGGGCGATGGCCAAAACGATCAGAATTGAGAGCAATTGCAAGGGTGCAAAGGGTCTCTTCGGCGCGGAGTATCGGCGTGGAATGCGGAAGAGGGTAAATCCCATAATGCCCATAAAAGCACGAAGTATGCGAACAGGTAAAAACGCCTAGGAAACGCAGCAGATTTGGCCGCCGAAAAAACGCGGAAGTCAAACAGTAACACGCAATTCGCGTAACAATTCTGGAATCATTTCGTTTTTGTCGCAACTTTGCATCGCTTAGTAGGCTGTCCCCGAACGCCCTAAGCAAAATGAGAGTCCGGCGGTCGATTTACACAGGGAATCAGACCCGATGAGCCCGCTAACGCAGCGCTCCGTCCGACGAGGTCAAGGAACGAGGAAAATCTTCTGCGAGTAGGGATCCTTGACCTTGCTACCAGATTGGTAGCCCGTCACATCGACGTAACCCCCATTGGGATCATAAGGACTAAAAACGTACCCGGGTTTCCCAGGAACAGGCTTCGCCACTGGGAATTGCGCTGCGCTGTTTGAGGAGGAACTCCGCGGCGTCGCACTCGGGCGTGGTGTAATCGAGGATGTGGCGGTCCGCGACGATCGGAAAGGCGTCCCCGTCGATTGCGGCGGCACCGTTTCCACAGGCTGCCCTTCGTAAATCGTCGTCTCCGCCGTCTCGTTCGTCGGCTGCTCGCCGTGCCGCAATTTGCCGCTGACAAAATGCGCCGGAGCTGTCACAACCGCCGCGGAAGTCGAGGCCACATTTTCCGCGGTGCGACAACCGAAAACCGTAAAGGTCAGCACAAAAATGAGTGCGGCACCACGAATCATTGTACGATGTATATCAGCGCGCCGCGGACGCGCAACTTCTCGCCTCCCCGAAATCGGAGAGTAATGCCGACATATCCGCCTCGCTTGTCGACCACGCGCACATCAAACGATAAATGTTCGGCTCGATGAATTTGTAGAAATCCCATCCGCGTTCGCGCAGCTTTTGAGCAAACGTCAGATCAAGGCGAAGAAATACGGCGTTCGACTCGACTGGGAAGACGATCTCAGCGTCACAGCTGCGGAGCCCGCTCGCTAGTTTGAACGCCGCCTCATTCGCCTGCCGCGCGTTCTTCAGCCAGACGTCGTTGTCCAGCAAAGCGAGCCAGGGCGCCGCCAAAAAACGCATTTTCGACACGAGATGTCCTCCCTGTTTTGCTCGGTAATCGAAATCGGCGCTGCATTCTTTGTTGAAGAAAACGACCAGCTCACCTGCTGCCAGACCGTTCTTCGTTCCGCCGAAGCAAAGGACTTCCACGCCGGCTCGCCAGGTGATTTCTTTCGGTGCGCATCGAAGTTTCGCTATCGCATTCGCGAAACGCGCACCGTCCATATGCAAAAACATTCCGCGCTTTTTTGCGAACACTGAAATCTCGCGAATCTCATCAGCTGCATAAACGGTCCCGGCTTCGGTTACCTGCGTAAGACTGATCACCCGCGGCTTATGCGAATGTAGTTCGTGTTGGCGTGCCAGCGCCGCTTCCACTTCGCGCAAATCAATCTTGCCCTTCGCGCCGCCCGTGGGAATCAGTTTGGATCCGCCCGTGTAAAATTCGCACGCGCCGCATTCGTCATTGTCGATGTGCGCGTACTCATGGCAGATGACGCTGTGAAACGGCTGGCAAAGTTGTGCCAGCGCCAGGGCGTTGGCCGCCGTCCCGTTAAAGACGAGGAAGACGTCGCAATCGATTTCGAAAAGCTCACGGACGCGATCACATAGACGCCTTGTCCGGTCATCGTCGCCGTAAGATGCCGCTGCGCCAGCATTCGCCTCGGCGAGTGCGGCGGCCGCTTCGAGGCAAAGACCGGCTGTATTGTCGCTCGCGAATTCCTGACGCCGCGCAGTCATGTTGCCAGTCGCTACCCGAGTTTCCGGCTTCGAGCAATCAAAGATGCCGTTTGGGCTTTGGTTGCCTGACGGCGAATGAGAGAGCCCCTCGAATCTCCGCCAGGCAAATCACTTTCTACCTCCTCCTCTACAATCCCGCGAGCGCCGGCCGCCTGACTTGCTCATGCCGGCAGATTGCCAACTTCGAATCAGCCGCGACTTTGCCAACGGCGAGGCGCGGTTTACAATCGGACATGAGTCTCTTGCAGGCCGAGGTCGAGCGACGCGGCACCCAGATCTTTGATCTGGTCGATCGCCATCCGGAATCGATCTTCAGCAAAGCCGGATTCTATCAGCGGATCATGGAATTCTCAATGCGCGACGAATATTTCAAAGTGCAAATGTTCCGTTTCGTCGATGTGCTCGCTTCCCTCCGGCGCGGGTCCGACATCGTGCAACATCTCGATGAATATTTTGCCGACATGCGGAATGGTTTCACCCCGCTCATCCGCACCGGCGTGTCGCTCGCGCGCATCGTCCCGATCATTAGCGGAAAATTTTTGCGCTGGAACGTCTCGGGCATGGCGCGGCAATTCATCGCCGGGCGCAATCCGGATGACGTAATGAAAACGCTGCGCAAAAAGCGGCGCCAAGGAATCGGATTCACCGTCGATCTGCTTGGCGAAGCAGTCGTCAGCGAAGAGGAAGCTAACGAGTATGCGGCGCGCTGTCAGGAATTACTCGAACATCTCGCCCGAGAAACGCGCGGCTGGACCGATCCGCTCGGCAAAAACTCCGAGCTGTTCCCAGTCGTAAACGTGTCGGTAAAAATTTCCGCGCTCTATTCCCAAATGAACCCGGCCGATCCAGCTGACGCGATTGCGCATCTTGCGCCGAAGCTCCGCCCGATTTTACGCCGTGCGACGGAGCTCGGCGCTTTCGTCAATTTCGACATGGAAAGCTACGCGCACAAAAATGCGACCCTCGAACTTTTTCGGACCCTCTTCACTGAAGCAGAGTTCCGCGATTGGCCGCACGCCGGCATCGTCATTCAGGCTTACTTGCGCGACGCCGAAGAGGATTTGCATGATCTGATTGCCTGGGGACGAGAGCGCGGAACACGTTTTACTGTTCGTCTGGTCAAGGGCGCGTATTGGGATTACGAAAAAATTAAGTCCACCCAAAACGGCTGGATCAAAGGCTTAGCCGCATTTTACTCGAGAACGAATCGATCGTCACTTCCGCGTTCGGTTCGCACAACGTCCGTAGCATCGCGCACGCGCAGGCACTGGCGGAAGAACTGGGAATCGATCGCAGCCGTTTCGAATTTCAGTTGCTCTACGGAATGGCCGGGCCGATCAAACGCGCACTGGTCGAGATGGGTTATCGCGTCCGCGAATACTCACCAGTCGGCGAATTGCTGCCGGGGATGTCGTATCTGG
Source organism: Verrucomicrobiota bacterium (assembly GCA_003219095.1). Classification (GTDB taxonomy): domain Bacteria; phylum Verrucomicrobiota; class Verrucomicrobiia; order Chthoniobacterales; family UBA10450; genus AV69. The sequence continues at coordinate 10,647 of QHPM01000218.1, read as the reverse complement.
TGCGTCGCCTCCTTGAGAATACCTCTAATGAAGGATTCTTGCGCGCGAAGTTCTCCGAGCATGTTTCAGCAGTCCAATTGCTGCGTGATCCGCGTGATTTGGTGAATGGTGTAGCGGCGGCCGTGCCGGCGGCACCCTCTGATTCTGCGGCCGGCACGGCCGCCGCTACAGTTGATTTCTCCCGCAACGGCGCAACGCGCGAGATGCCATCCGTTGACACTTACAAAAATGCTTTGCTGACAAATTTTGTTTATCCCGAGTCCCAGGAAAAAATGCGCACCGCTTTGCGCGAAGTGCGCGCGCGTTTCGGACAAAAGTACCCGCTTGTGATCGATGGCCGAGAAGTCTGGACCGATAAATTGCTGCCGTCGCTGAATCCGAGTGCGCCAGACCAAATCGTTGGTTTTGTTGCCGAGGCCGGAATTCCCGAAGCTGAGAGCGCGGCAAAAGCGGCGCGCCGCGCGTTTCAAACGTGGGGCCGGACACCCTTCGAAGAGCGCTGCCAGTTACTCGAACGCGTGGCCGCGATTCTCGATCGTCGTCGGTTCGAGCTTTCCGCGGTCGAAGTTTTCGAAGTCGGCAAAGCATGGGCCGAAGCCGACGGCGACATCCGGGAAGCGATGGATTTTTGTTTGTTTTACGCATACCAAATGCGGCTGCGCGGTAACCCGCGTTTGACCCAACACGTCCCCGGCGAGGAAAGCTACCAGCATCACTGGCCGCGTGGCGTTGCCCTCGTCATCGCGCCCTGGAATTTTCCGCTCGCAATTCTCTGTGGAATGGTCACTGCCGCGCTCGTTACCGGCAACACCGTGATCATGAAACCGGCCGAGCCTTCAGCGGTCCTCGGCGCGCTGCTGATGGAGATTTTCGAGGAAGCGGGAGTTCCGCCGGGCGTTTTGAATTGCCTGCACGGCCGCGGCTCCGTCATCGGTGCCTACCTGGTCGATCATCCCGACGTGGAAATGATTGCGTTTACCGGCTCGCGGGAAGTGGGGCTGCGAATATGGGAGTCGGCTGGCAAAACGCGACCCGGCCAGCGCGAGCTCAAGCGCGTCGTCTGCGAGATGGGCGGCAAGAACGCAATCATCGTCGATTCCGATGCCGATCTCGACGAAACCATCGTGGACACGATCTATTCTGCTTTTGGTTATCAGGGGCAAAAATGTTCCGCCTGTTCGCGTCTGATTGTGCTCGAGGAGAATTACGAACGTGTGATGCAGCGATTACTCGCTGCCGCCGCCAGTTTGCGCGTGGGCAATCCAGAGGATCCGGGAATTACTGTTGGCCCCGTGATCGACGAAACGGCCTATCGCCGCATCCAAGAAATCGTCGAGCGCGGCAAAACCGAAGCGACCCTCGCCTTCCAGGCAACCCACATACCGGAGAAAGGTTATTTCATTCCGCCAACCATTTTCACCGGCGTAAAACCGGAAATGACGCTAAGCCAGTGTGAAATTTTTGGCCCAGTGTTGAGCGTGTTGAAAGCGCGCGACCTCGACGACGCGATCAGAATTGCCAATGACACCGATTACGCGCTCACTGCTGGGTTTTTCTCGCGCAGTCCAGCTAACATCGAGCGAATCAAAGCCGAGCTCGTAGCTGGGAATGTTTATGTCAATCGCTCCTGCACTGGCGCAGTGGTCGGCCGTCACCCCTTTGGCGGATTCAAGATGAGCGGCGGCGGAACCAAAGCCGGCGACGGCGATTACCTGCTGAACTTCCTGGTCCCGCGCGTTGTCACCGAAAACATCATGCGCCACGGCTTCGCCCCCGAAGCCACGCCCGAATACCGCGCCGAATTTCTCTGGCCGCCGCGCTGAGGCGCAACTTCGGCAGGTAAATTGCCAGGCAATGATTCCGGGCAGCGCATGCCTCTCGCGGGCAACGCCAGTCCGGCTCGGACTTTCGGCGTCTCGCCGAAACTATCGTTCAGTAAAGTTCGCGAAAGCGAGACGCGTGGCTCCGCGATGATCGTCGTTAATCCAGCGGGTGGCCTCTGAGCAGCAGTTTCACCACGCTCACAACCATGTAGCCGACCGGCCAGGCGGCGGTGAGAACCAAGAGGGCGAAAACAAACATCTCTTTCGTTCGTTCACGCGCAGACTCGAGCAAAAACTCGCGCGTGAAATCGTAAAACCTGCGCTGATCGGATTCCCCCTCGTCGCCTGGAGTTGGCCAGTAGCCACGCCACTCGCCCATGTCCGAGCGAAAGAAATAATCCGGTTGCGGAAACCGGCGCTCTTTGATTTCGCACGGACTTTTCGGTTTCATCGCCTGCGATCCCCAGCTTAGATTGTTCCAACTTATCACATCACGCGCAGCTTTAAAGTTGCGTAAAGAGCAGGCGAGATTGCGAAAGGCAAAAAGCGCGGCATCCCGCCAAGGTTCAGTTGTTCATCCAACGAATGATTCTGTCGTGGGCCTCGGATAAGACGCTTACATGGTTCGCGCCCTCCACTGGAAAGAACTCGACAAAAGGAAATTCTTGGGCGAGTTCGCTGCCCATCCGCACAGGAATAACCTCATCGTTCGTGCCGTGGAAAATCGCGATTTTCGCTTCTGGATTACGTTTGTGAATTTGAGCAATGCCAGCGCGGTTATCGTAGTTCTCGATCAGGAGATGTGACAGCGGACGGCTGATGATGCGGGCGGCTTCCTCGCGCAGAGTGGTGAAGGGCGCGATCGCGACCACTCGCTGGACGCGATGACGCGAACCAAAATCGATTGCAACCGCGGAGCCCAGGGAATGACCGATGATGCAGACTCGCGATTCCATTTCTTCTTCGGAAAGAGCGAGCCGTTTCGCCAGCGCGTTCAGCGCGGCGTCGCTCGTGGCCCGCGTGCTCGCGATGGTGGCGTAACCCAGGCATTTTCCGTAGCCCGGATAATCCACCAGGAGAAAGGCATCGTTAGGATTTGGGTAGCGCGCAAGAATCGTCGTCCAGTCGAGCGCAAGAGAACCATTGCCGCAAAACGCAATCCAAAGTCGCCCGGGGAATCGCTCGCCATTTCGAGGCGGAACATAAAACGCCGTCTGCTTGCCGAACGGAAGCGTGTAAGAAATTTCCTCGCCAGTCGGCGGCAAGGCTTGCGCGTAGCTCGCGTCATAGGGCCGCGGATGATAAACCATCGAATGCTGCTTGAAATAGATCAGCACGATGAACAGGAAAAAGCTCAAAGAGACCGTAACCAATCCGCGAACGACAAGTCGCTTCAGATGGTTGCGCGGCGCATAAGATCGATGCACGTGAAGGCAAGAACGCGTTCACGGCAAAGTTGAGCAAATCGATTCCTTTCGCGATAAAATCGATTTTATCGATCGCCTAGGAATCCTTTCACTGCCAGTGACCCGCCACCCAGATCCAGCCGCCCGCTCGTCGCACCCAGTGACCTTCAACCCAGATTGCCGCTGGCCGGGGACGCACAATCCAGCTGCCGGGCACCCATTGATAGCCAGCGCCGGTCCAGCGCCAATATCCGCTTGTCCAAACATATCCTGGCCCGGGCGCAACCGTTCTCGTCTCAACCCGAACTGGCGGCGGGGCCTCTGTCACCACCACTTCGCGGGTGGTGGGGCCTGTGGTCACGGTTCGGGTGACTTCGGTCGTCGTGGTCGTTACAGGCACTTCTTCGACGCAGCTCGCAAACACGAATGGCGTCAGAGCCAATAAACAAAAAGACGTTCTCATATATTCCTCCTTCTTAGAATTCGTTTTGTTCGAGCGTTCGGCCTTGTTCGGATTCTCATAAAAATAGTTAGAGATCCTTCGATTTCGCTCAGGATGACAGGAGAGAAAAGCTTCGCGAGAGCGGTGCGGGCTTCGCCAGCTGCGGGATCCCGCCGCAATCGTTGGCGGGAAACCAATTCTGATCCGATGATCGCCGATGCTCTGCATCGTCGCGACGCCAATCGGAAATTTGGGCGACATCACTTTGCGCGCGCTCGAGCTGCTGAAATCAGCCGACGTGATCGCGGCCGAGGACACCCGGCACTCCGGCATGTTGCTGAAACATTTTGGGATCAAGAAACCGTTCCTGAGTTTTCACGAGCACAATGAGGCGATGCGCACGGCGCAACTGATCGAGCGTCTCGCCGCTGGGGAAAATATCGCACTGGTCACGGACGCCGGGATGCCAGGATTGTCCGATCCCGGGGCGCGGCTAATCCGTGAATGTATTCGACGCGACCTTCCCTTTACCATCGTTCCCGGCCCGTCTTCGATTCTGACCGCGATTGTTGGCTCGGGATTCTCAACTGAGAAGTTCTTCTTCGGGGGCTTTTTGCCAGTAAAAAGCGGGGGGCGGGAGCGCGAATTGAGTGCCGCCGCCGTGCGGGACGAGACAACTGTTTTCTTCGAATCGCCTTATCGATTAACGAAAACGCTCACTGCCGCCATCGACATCTTGCGCGACCGGCAACTCTGTGTCGCGCGCGAGTTGACCAAAAAGTTTGAAGAATACCGACGCGGGAGCGCGGCCGAACTCCTTGCGCATTACCAAGCGCATCCGCCCAAGGGCGAGATCGTGCTGCTGGTTGAAGAAGCGGCGGCGTAAACTTGTCCGCCGCGGCGCAAGCTCCCGGCTACATAAACGGCGCTCTGGAAAGCGCCGCTCCTTGAGGCGCTTCCGGCCGCGGTTCGCCCAAGAGCAGCCGAACGCTTTCTGGTTGCCAAACCGGCACATCCGTGGAATGGTGCGCGGCTTTTTCCCGAGAGAGAAATTACTCGTATGGCCTTTGCAATCATCAAGACCGGTGGCCGGCAGTATCGCGTCGCAGAAGGCGACACGATCGATGTCGATTTACTCGAAACGGAAGCCGGCAAGCAGGTCGTGCTCTCTGACGTCTTAATGCACGCCGATGGCGAAAATGTCACGCATGGTGCGCCGATCGACGGCGCCGAAGTAACGGCAGAAGTGGTCGAGCAGCGCAAAGATAAGAAAGTCGTCGCCTACAAATTTCGACGACGCAAGGGTTACCACCGCACCGTGGGTCATCGGCGCAAGCTGACACGGCTAAAAATTAAATCGATCAGCGTCGGCGGGAAGAAAAGCGCGAAAAAAGAAGCGGATTAGGAATAGAACTAAGATTACGAGAAGCGCCATCAACTATCATTAATCAACCATCGACCCCCCCACATGGCTCACAAAAAAGGACAAGGCAGCGTAAAGAACGGGCGCGATAGCGTCAGCAAGCGGCTGGGTGTGAAAAAATTTGGGAGCGAGCTGGTTGTCGCGGGCAACATTATTGTGCGGCAGCGAGGGACGAAATTTTTGCCCGGGAAAAATGTCGGGCTTGGACGCGACTACACCATTTTTGCGCTGGTCGATGGGAACGTCCGCTTCGATCGGGCGGGACGACGGGTAAATGTCGACCCAGCGGCGGCGAAGTAACGTCAGTCCGGCGAGGAAGCCTTAGGGGACGCGACGGTGTTCCACGACCCGACCCGGACGGGCACTTTGGCCCGGGATGTGCGTTGCTCAAATTTGCTGTTTGTTTTATAAAAGAAAGTTTGGCTCATGAAATACAAGACGTTCATTCTCTTTGGCGCGCCCGGCAGCGGCAAGGGCACACAGGGCAAAACGCTCGGCAGTATCCCGCGTTTTTTCCATTGTCCCTGCGGCGATGTTTTCCGGTCGATCGACACCCGCACCGAGGTCGGCAAAGCTTTCCTCGAATACTCGAGCAAAGGCCAACTCGTGCCCGACGAAATTACGGTTGAGCTTTGGAAAGAAGCGATCGACGCGGCGGTCGACGCCCACAAATTCAAACCGGACATCGATACACTCGTGCTCGATGGGATTCCACGAAATGTGAACCAGGCGAAAATCATGGAGCAAATGATCGACGTGGAAAAGGTCTTCCATCTCGCCTGCCCCAATCGCGAGACGCTATTCGTGCGCCTGAAAAAGCGCGCCTTGAAAGACAACCGGCTCGACGACGCTAATGAGCAGGTGATCCAAAAACGGCTCGACATTTATGAAAGCGAGTCGCGGCCGGTGCTGACCTTTTATCCAAAGAATCGCATCACGGTGGTTGACGCGATGCAGCCGCCATCGAAGGTTTTGTTTGACATCCTCGCCAGCGTGAACGGCGTCGATGGGCATCGAAATGAATCAGTTTGAGAACTTCACTGCTTCCAGTCTTTATTGCGGCAAATGCAGAGCGGCCATGCCGGTGCGCGAACGACTGCTGCTAGTCTTGCCTGACAAAGAGCTGTACGATTATCTCTGCACCGGTTGCGCTTCCTCCGTCGGATCCCGCGAAGTCACCGCTGGTGAAAAAATGATGGCGCAAGCGATGGAAGTGCCACACTCGCGCCGAGGAAGACGGGCTCCAATTTCTCTGCATTCCTAACAAGAATGCGGATCGTGTTTATCGGCACCGGCGAAATCGGCCTGCCGACGTTGCGGATGCTGTACGATTGGCGTGGCCACGAGTTAGTCGGCATCGTCACCCAACCCGACAAGCCAGCTGGGCGTGATCAAAAACTCGCGCCGTCCCCGATCAAAAAATGGAGTCAACGTTTGAGTGTTGCATGTGCAACGTCTGAATGTCGACAGGGCAGCCTTCCGGTTTTGCAACCGGCCCGGATCAAAAGTCAGGAATCGGTTGACGCAATTCGCGCGCTGCACCCGGATGTGATTGTAGTAATGGCTTACGGACAAATTCTTCCGCCCGACCTGCTCGAAATTCCGGCGATTGCTTGCCTGAATCTGCACGCCTCGCTCCTGCCGCGCTGGCGCGGCGCCGCGCCGATCCAAGCCGCCATTGCGGCGGGCGATCGCGAAACTGGAATCACGGTCATGTATATAGATGAAGGTCTCGATACTGGGGACATTTTGCTTCAGAAAAGAATCGAGATTGCGCCCGATGACACGGGTGGTTCCTTGCACGATAAGCTGGCCCAGATCGGGCCGGATGCATTGATGGAAGCAATTTCAATTCTGGCCAGAGGAAATCCGCCCCGCGTTCCGCAAGGAAATCAACTTGCGACTTACGCACCCAAATTAGAGCGCGAACAGGGGCGGATCGATTGGAGCGAGCCAGCCAAAGTAATCGAACGAAAAATCCGCGCGTTCGATCCCTGGCCGGGAGCGTTCATGGAGATTGATCATCGCAACTTGAAAATTTTTAGCGCGACGATTGCTGATCGTAGCGGCAAACCCGGCGAAATCTCACGAAACGAAAATGAATTGATTGTCGCTTCGGGAGAAGGCGCGTTGTCGTTAGGCGAAGTTCAGCTTGAAGGAAAACGGCGAATGACCGCAGCGGAGTTCCTACGTGGACATTCCTGGATCGCGCCGTTGTAGCCGCGGTCGTTGGCCGCGGCTCGCTATTCATGCCATCTGCTACCCATGGCCGCGGCCAACGACCGCGGCTACAGGATCGCATTTTTGTTTTCATTAGCTGCACGTTTGCGGCATCTTGATGGTCCATGCAGACGGAAGCCGCCGCTTACAAACGGATTGTTCTTAAATTAAGCGGCGAGGCGCTCCAGATCCCCGGCGCGCGGGAGAATATTTCGCCGCAGGTCGTGCTCGCCATTGCCGAACGAATTAAGGAAGTGCGCGATCTGAGCGTGCAAATCGGTGTCGTCATCGGCGGAGGGAATATCTGGCGCGGAACTTCCGCGGCCCATCGCGGAATGGACCGAACCACTGCCGATTATATGGGAATGCTCGCGACCGTGATCAATGGCCTGGCCCTGCAAAGTGCCTGCGCCCAAATTGGAGTGGAAACACGAGTGCAAACCGCGATTGAAATGAAAAACGTGGCGGAGCCGTTCATTCGCGGCCGTGCCATCCGCCATCTCGAGCTCGGACGCGTTGTCATTTTCGTCGCCGGCACCGGCAATCCTTATTTTTCCACTGACACGACCGCGGCGTTGCGTGCGAGCGAGATCAGCGCGGAAGTGCTTTTGAAAGCAACCAAGGTCGATGGCGTTTATGATTCCGATCCGAACAAAAATCCAAATGCGAAGCGCTACGAACAGGTGAGCTATACCGAGGCCCTGAGCAAGCGTTTGCAGGTAATGGATTCGACCGCTTTCAGTTTGTGCATGGACAACAAGATCCCCATCGTCATTTTTAGCATGAACGAGCCAGAGAATATTCGCGATGCGGTGCTGGGGCGGAAAATCGGCACCTTGGTTTGCGATTAAGATTCGGGCGCGTCAAAATTTTTTTATGAGCAGCGACGACATTCTTCTCGATGCCGAAATGGCAATGGAGAAAAGCGTGGATTTCATGGTGCACGAATTCTCGGCGGTGCGGACCGGGAAAGCATCGCCCGGCTTGGTAGAGAACGTGGATGTGCAAGCCTATGGCTCGACCATGAAACTCAAACAGCTTGCCCTCATCACCACGCCGGAACCGCGCTTACTCGTGGTGCAACCGTTCGATGCCGGAACCGTGCGCGACATCGAGAAAGCGCTCAACGAATCGCGCATCGGCATTACGCCGGCGGTGGATGGCAAGCTTATTCGCCTGCCCATTCCGGAATTGTCGGAGGAACGCCGCAAGGATCTGGTTCGTTCGCTTGGCAAGATGGCGGAGGAA
>QHPM01000218.1:0-2068 GCA_003219095.1 Verrucomicrobiota bacterium | reverse complement strand
ATGCGCGACGCGGAGAGTAAGGTGCAAAAATTGACGGATCGATTTGTAAAATCGATCGACGATCACCTTGCGCGCAAAGAGGCCGAAGTCATGAAAGTGTGAATCGTATCTTCCTTTTCTTTTTCTCTTCTCTCGGTAAGGCGAAGATTAAGAGGTAGCGGCAGAGGAAAAGATTATAGCCGCACCAAATCGATTAAGAACTGGCACCAGAGATAGATCATCCCGCGCCAGGAATATTTCACAACGTCGTTCGCCGCGGATTTGAGCACCCCCGCCCGGACATTGTGCGCAATCTGCTCGCGCAAATCATTTTCAATGTCGGTTTGCATCCGTTCGTCATCGAGAGAATCGAGTGCGCTTGTTTCAACGGAATGATGCCGCAGAAATTCGCGATGGCTTTGATACAGCTGCCAAAATGTTTGATCCGGCCGCTGGCGATTGATCCGAAACTGTGGAGTAAGTTTTAATCCATAAGACAACGGATAATTCCAGGTCGTCCAGATCAGGCCGTCTTTCGAACGCGAGGAAATGCGCAGGTAATAAAAGGAAAGATCGTGCTGTTCGTTCAGGCAAATTGTGGCCTGGGCGCGATCGTCCGTCTTATAGAATAACCTGAAAAATTGCCGGTAATCTTCCCAATCCCAGCCCGCGTCGTTGACGTGAGCGAAGCCTTCATTTTCGATCTCACGACTGATCTCGTCGAGTGCAGGAAAGAGGCTGGTGGAGGGGGGACTTTTGGGCCGCAATCGTTTTTCTTTGGGCAGCCGCAAGGTGCGAATGCGCGTCAGGATCTCCAGCCAGGGCAGAAAAAGCCAGGTGGCCGCTCCCGCCACCCCCCAGGCGGCATTTCCGGTGATAAAATAAACTGCCAGGAATGACGCGATCAGAATTCCAAGAGCCCCGAGTTTCTGTGCAAGCGAAGTTTGATAGCTGCGTAGAGCGACACTGAGAACAGCAACGCCGAGGGTGAGAAAAAGCCCGAACAGCATTTACGGTTCGATCTGATGCTCGCCTAAGAATTTCTCGAGCTGATCGACATCGAAATTTGCCAGCACTTCTTCGCCGGCTACCAGCGTCGGGACATAACTTTGATCGGAAAGTTCCTTCATCTCTTCGTAGGCCGCCCGATTCCGACCGACATCGACCTCCATGAATTTATAGCCACGAGCTTGTAGAAAATCCTTCGCGTCCGTGCACCATGAGCACATCGCACGGCTATAGAGTGTGAGGTCCCTGCTCATAAACAATTGTAAAACAACGCCGGTCCCGCCGTCAACCGACCCGCTAATAGGCTTTGGCCCAAACTACTCGTTTTTCACTCGCTTGACCCGTGAAAATGCAGCGCCCGGGTTCGGAACCGGATAATGGAATGCAGCGGACGGTGACCTTGAGGTCGTTTTTTATTTTCTCCTCGGTTTCGCGCGAGCCGTTCCAATGCGCCAGAGCAAAGCCACCGTGAATTTCCGGTTTCGCAGGATTCTTGGGCGTGAAGAAGTCGTAAAATTCTTCCTTGTTGTCGATAGTGCGGGTATTGGCATCGCGAAATTCCAGCGCCCGCTGGTAAAGATTTTGTTGGATCCCGCCGAGGATTTCCGCCGCGCGAGAAACGAATTCGCTCATTGTCATGAAATGTTTTTCTTTCACCGCCTCGTCGCGCCGGCTCACTGTCGCCGAATTTTTTTCCAGATCGCGCGGACCAAGCTCAACTCGAATCGGCACACCCTTCTTGATCCATTCCCAATTTCTCACTCCACCGCCGAATTGCCTTCGATCGATTTCCACCTCGAGGGCGACATCGGCGTATTTATTTGCGCGAAGCTGGGCCGCGAGTTTGTCGCAAGCCTCCAATACCCGACCCCGCGTATCTTCCTTCGGCGTGATCGGTAAGATCACAATCTGGCTGGGAGCGATTCGCGGCGGCAAAATGATTCCATCATCGTCGCCATGCGCCATCACCACCGCGCCCACCATTCGCGTGGTCATTCCCCAGCTTGTCGTCCAGCCAAATTCCTGTTTGCCTTCGCGACTTTGAAATTGGATCCCGCTCGCGCGCGCAAAATTTTGACCT
>QHPM01000217.1 GCA_003219095.1 Verrucomicrobiota bacterium | reverse complement strand
AAAAGTTAGCTTGGACGAGTCGCGAAAAAAATTAGCGCTGAAAGCAGACGAAACTCCGGCGTCCATCAAAAAGCCAAATTCTAATGTCCCCACTAAATGCAGTCATTATATTTCCTTCCCCCTGCCCAACTGCACTTATTCACAATTTTTCACTTATTCACAAGATCGATCTTGCGCACCGTCCGTTTTTGTTTAACCCTGCGCCAACGCCCGCAGCTTTTTAGCCCGATAATTTCCCATTGAATACGGCACGCCCCTAGCTCTAAACCCGCTCACCGTGCACATCTCTGCCGCTCCCGATCCTGCCAAGGTTCTCATCATCGATGATGAAATCGGGCCGCGCGAGAGCCTCCGCATGCTGCTCAAGCCCAGCTATCAGGTCCATACGGCGGAAAACGTCGAGACCGGCCTGCAACTCTTACAGGAAAAGCGTCCTGATACCATCGTGATGGACATTCGCATGCCCGGAATGAACGGGATTGATGGCCTGCGTAAGATCCGCGAAATCGATCCGCATCTTTCCGTGATCATGTTCACGGGTTTCGGCGCCCTCGAGACCGCCCAGGAAGCACTCCGCCTCGGCGCTAACGATTACATCAATAAACCTTTTGACGCTGTGCAAATGCGCGAAGTGATTGGCCGCAACGTCGAGCGGACCCGTTTGCAGCGGCAAAGCGAGGCAACTGCACACGAACTGCAAGAACTGAACGAGCGCCTTCGCAATGAGCTCGCCCAAAAAGAACGCCTCGCTTCTCTCGGCCAGGCGTCGGCTGAATTTGTGCACGATCTGAGTAATCCACTCACCATCGTCTGGGGTTACGTTCAAATTTTGGCCAAGAAATTGGAACAATCTGGTGATGGGAATAACGGCGAAAGGAACGCGAGCTCACCGAGAGAATTGCATATTATCGAACAAAACGTGCGGCTTTGCCGTGAGCTTCTCACGATGTGGCAAAGCTACGGCAGAGTCGGTGCGGCGAAACCGAAACCGGTCTCGGTCTCCAGCATCGTTCAGGATGTCGGTAGAGGCGTCAGTGGTATGGCCTCGCAAAACGGTGTCCAATTGGATTGCCATATTGCCGAAGAAGAGTGCATGATCCTCGGCGATCCGACGCAGCTCACCCGCGCGCTGCAGAACGTCATTGTAAATGCCATCCAGGCCGCAACCGCAAAACACGGCAAGGTTGTGGTGAATTGCCGGGAGAAGGATCTTTACGCAGACATCCAGGTGCGAGACACCGGCTACGGAATTGCGGAGGACGAAGTCGGGAAAATCTTCGAGCCCTATTTCACCACCAAACAAGGGAAAAGCGGCACCGGCCTTGGACTCTACATCACGAAAAAAGTAATCGACGATCACAACGGATCGATCGAAGTCGCCAGCACCCTGGGAGTTGGAACCACTTTCACGCTGCGGCTCCCACTGCACGATAAGTAAGCGGGCAGTTTCAGACTTCCGTTTGTATTTTGCGCCAAAGGCGCAGTCTCACGGTAGCTTGGGGCAACACGCCAGCATATGTTTTAACGAGGTCTTCAACCTCCAACCGACGAGTTGGCCGATGAGGAAGGAACCACGCCTTCCTCAACCGGACATCTTTTGCCGCCCTTTTTTGGACTGCGGTGGCAAGCGCAACGCGACACCGTTTTGGTTTCCTGCGCTTCGCCGGCGTTCGCGCATTAACGCCAGACGTTTAATCCGCTCAGGACACACCGCCGCCGAAAAAACGCCGTAGCCGCTGCGCTTTGCCGGCGCAGTCCAAACGCGGCGACGGGACGCCGCCAACTGTGTGTTGTTTATCTTATTCTCGTTCGGTGCGCGTCCGCTGATCTGGCGCTGTTCCCAGTTCGCGCATCGCAAAATCGCTCACGTCGTCGACCGAAGAAAAATACAAACCACTTGTCAGGGCGCGGCAGTTTCGTTTTGCTGCGAGCGTGTCGTCTGCCTACCGGATTGCTTCGCCGTTTTTAATTCGGCTGGCCGGAATTCCATTTGATGTTCTCGAGCAACTCGCCACGCCAAAGGTCTGCGCCGCCGCCCGCGATCTGCTTGCCCAGGAAAAAGAAATCCACCAAATCAAAGGCACTGCTTTGGAATTTGTCACTCGACGTAATAGCGGTCTTAGCTCTGAAGAGTTCGCGGCCTGGCGCACCGCCATCCGTCGCGATAAAATTCCCGAGCAGAAAATTCCGCAGCCGCTTGAAGAATACACGCGGGTCGCGACCGCGGCCAGGCAGGCGCATTCGCAACTGGAACATCAGCTTCAAGAGGAGTTGACCCAAGCGCGTCGCGCCTTGTTGCAAACAAGCCAGCGAATTCTTCCACGCTATCTCGTCTTCGGCTCGGGTGAGGTTCATCACCTGATCGATCATTCCGGCGGCGAACTTCCGCCTCGCAACAGTCGCACCCGCGAACGGGAACGTCACCTTCTGCTTTACCTCCAGCGTATCGCGGCCAAGAACGATACCTTTAGCGAATTCGGTCCGTCGGCCTGGGGTTCAGCCATTCAAAATGGTCCCGCCTTAAATTTTGAACCGCATCCGGGCGTTGCGCGTCGCGAAGTTTTTCTCGAACGCTGGACGGCGCATGCTCTAGCCATGGCGATCAATTCCGATCCGCAAACTTTTTGGGAGCACACGCCGCGACTTAATCCAAATGGTGTTCTCATCGACAATCGTTTCGTGTTCGTGGATAGCGGCGACGCGACCGCTCTTGCGCCGTCGGAAATAGAAATTATCGCGCGATGTAACGGCGTGACGCCAATACATGCGCTGCTTCACTCCACGAATGGCGACAAGGCCGCGTCCATCAACGGAGAGCTCGAAGTCATTCGCGGTTTGATCGATAAAAAAATCCTGATCGCTGCGCTGGAAGTTCCTGCGCTCGAACCCTTCGCCTTCCAGATTTTGCGCGACGACATCGCGGCCTGGCGTGAGGGAGCGGCGCGGCAGCGTTGGTTGCCGTTGGCTGATTCACTGATGAATTCCACCGCGGATTTCTCCGGAACAACCGAGGCGAGTCAACGCCAACAAATTTTGTCTGCGGCGCGCGACCAACTTTCCCAGATCGGCGCGGAACGCAAACCAAGTCAGCGCTCGCTTTATGCGGCGGTTAACCCGATCGCGGAAGAATGTTTTCGCGATTCTAAATTCGAAATCAGGGAATCGTTCCTCGATGAAGTCGTAACCGACGCCGAACCGTGGATCGATTTTTGGCGCGATAACTATGCTTTTGTCGCCTCCCGCGTTGCCGCCGGATTGCGCATAGTGTTGGAAAAAGTTGGAAGAGACGCGCTCCCCCTGCCCGCGTTTTTGCGTGCCTGCGAAACCGCCAAGCTTCCATTGACCGGCCCAGGCCTCGTCGGCCTGGCCGTGATGGCGTTTCAGGAAATTAAAGCCGCCTTTCGCGAACGACTAAAACCGCACGCCGACCTCGCCGAGTACGAACTTACTGCTGCAGATTGCCATTTTGTTCGCGAAAATTTTGCCTACCAGAAATTTGACGAATTCACTTTCCCTTCCGGTGATTTGCAACTTGCGGCCAAATCGCGGGACGCGATTTTACGCGGCGAATATCGCTGGATCGTAAGCGAGCTGCATCCTGCCGCCGCTACGTTGCATCATTGTATGTACTGGAGTTGTCCCGATCACGCCGCCCTTTCCCGTGCCCTGCAACTAAGCACGAGCGGTAAACCATTTTTTCATTTCGGTTTTTTCGCCGCCGATTTTACGGCCCATACTACAGTACGAATTTTCAATGCCCTGCCCGAGCAGGCGGTCTTCGCGTCCCCGCAACGTGGGAATCCCGGCTGGCACTCCGTTTTGCCAGCGCAGGCCGAAGTTTTCATCGACCAGGATGGTGACGTCGCGCTCCGCGCTAATGGCAGATATCTCGGGTCTTTTGCCCGCAATTGGATCATTCCGCTTGGGTTTCATCCATTCCAATTCGGCTTGGCGCCGCATACGCCGCGACTGCGTTGCGGCCGCGTCATCGTCCAGCGCCGCAGCTGGTCGGTTTCCAGTGAGGAAATGGGCGGTGGAAATTTCGCCGGTCTTTCGCGGGAACTGGTTCTCGCCACCGAACGATTGCGCGCCGCTAAAAATTGGCCTCGCTTTGTTTACATTCGCCCAACTGAGCAGGCCTTGCGACGCAGTGGCGCGGAAGGACGCGACAAAGATACCAAGCCTGTGTTTATTGATTTCGAGAGTTATCTTTTTCTCGAGATTTTTCATCGCTGGCTGAGTAAGGCCGGCGAGTTGGAAGTAACAGAAATGTTGCCCGCGCCTGACGAACTTTGGTGGCACGAAGCCGATGGCCGTCGCACTTTCGAGCTGCGAACGCTGATAGTCCCGCGATGACACGATGAACGTCATTGCCATCGTCAAAGCACGGGGAGCGCGGGCATCCTGCCGGACAGTCTTCGTCAATGATCGGTCGAGAAGATCCGCAGGCGAGACGCCTGCGGGCCCCACAGACAAGATATCTGTGCCACGTCGCAAATGAAAATCATTGCGATCGCAAATCAAAAGGGCGGCGTCGGCAAAACTACGACCGCAGTGAATCTCGGGGCTGCGCTGGCGGAACGCGCCCAACGCATTCTTCTCATTGACCTCGATCCACAGGGCAACGCCACTAGCTCGCTTGGAATGCAGGACTTCGAAGGGGAAACCCTCTACGAACCTTTACTGGGCGAGACCGCCATTGCTGATAAAATTTTGCCGACGCGATTAGATCATCTCTTCCTCGTTCCGGCCGATCTCGATCTTGCCGGCGCAGAAGTGGAAATTGCGCGCATGCCGGATCATTTGCTGCGACTAGCGCGAACATTGCAACCGTTGCATGCCGACAGCGCCTTCGATTTTGTGCTGCTCGATTGTCCGCCCTCGCTTGGAATTCTCATGAGCAACGCGCTGGCAGCAGCCGACGAAATTCTGACCCCGATTCAATGCGAATACTTCGCGCTGGAAGGTCTGGTCAAAATTGTGCGCGTGGTCGAGCAAGTGCGCGATTCCGGAGCAAATCCGAATCTTCAAATCGGCGGCATTCTGATGACGATGTTCGACAGCCGCACGAATTTGAGCGCACAGGTGGTGGCGGAAGTGCGCCAACATTTTGCCGCAAAAGTGTATGACACTGTTATTCCGCGGACAGTGCGCTTAAGCGAGGCGCCCAGTTTCGGCAAAACCATTTTGGAATACGACAAGAGCGGGACCGGCGCGCGCGCCTACCGCGCTTTGGCGGGCGAATTCATCCGGCGTCAAGCCCCAGTTGCAGCCACCGCCGAAAAAAGTGAGGCCT
>QHPM01000216.1 GCA_003219095.1 Verrucomicrobiota bacterium | reverse complement strand
TCGTCTAGATTAACGCCGAGCTTCTTCGCATACTGCGGATCGAGCGCGTGTTCGACGTCGATGAACGCAGCGAGCCCGCCTCGCTTCTGCGCTTGCGCGATCACGGTTAGCGTAAGCGTAGTTTTTCCAGAAGATTCTGGCCCGAAAACTTCGACCACCCGGCCACGGGGAAATCCGCCGACGCCCAGCGCGCGATCAATCAAAATGTTCCCAGTGGGGATCACATCAATATCAACTATTTTTTCGTCACCGAGACGCATGATGGCGCCATCTCCGTAATCCTTGGCGATCTGCTGAATGGCGAGATCGAGATTTTTGTTGCGGGCGGCGGTCACCTTGTCTTCGACGGTTTTCTCAGCGGTTTTAGCGGACATAATTCAACCGTTAACTAAGTCGGCGCTTCGCCGTTCGCCAAGAAAAAAGCAAAAGGCCGCGCACATTTCCCATGCGCGGCCTTTGAAATCTGCGCTTTCTGCGCGTTAGCTGACTGTGATTTTGCGGGGCTTTACCTGCTCCGCCTTGGGCAACCTGAGAGTGAGAATCCCCTGCTCGACGTGCGCTGAAATCTTCGACGTGTCGATGCTGGGATCGAGCTCGAACGTGCGTCGGAAATTTTCCGAACGCGACTCGCGGTGGATCGGTGTCCCCTCGATCTCCGGCAATGATCGCCGGCCAATGATCCTCAGCTCATTGTTCTCGACCGAGATTTCGAGCCCTTCCTTGTTCACTCCTGGCATCTCGACGCTTAACAGGTAGGCGTCGCCATCCTCGATCACACTCGCCGACGGCGTGACGAACTGCTCGCTCCGCTGCTGGCTGGCGTTTCGATTTTCACGAACCAATGTGTTCATAATGATAATTTCCCTCCTTGATCAGCCGACGTTGACCTGAATCTGTTTTGGCTTCGCTTCCTCCGCTTTGGGCAGAGCGATGGTTAGAATCCCGTCACGATAAGTAGCCGTGACCTTGTTCGCATCGACTTGAGTCGGCAGCGAAATGCTGCGGCGGAATTTGCCGACATAGCGTTCAGTCCGCTCGGCTTTCTCACCTTCCGCGGTTTCACTCTTGCGTTCGCCGCTGATCGTCAGCATTCCGTCCTGCAACGAAATCTCGATGTCCTCCTTGCGCATGCCGGGCAACTCGACCCGGGCAATGACGTTGTCATTGTTCTGATAAAGGTCGAGCGCAGGTGACCAACCGCTAAAGAGTTGCGATTGCCGGCCGAAGTTCGACCAGAAAGGCATCTCGAATAACGTGTCGAGTTCGTCGCGGAGATTGCTCAAA
Organism: Verrucomicrobiota bacterium; assembly: GCA_003219095.1. Classification (GTDB taxonomy): domain Bacteria; phylum Verrucomicrobiota; class Verrucomicrobiia; order Chthoniobacterales; family UBA10450; genus AV69. The sequence continues at coordinate 4,100 of QHPM01000216.1, read as the reverse complement.
CGATTGAGTCCGCTCCACGTCACGGTCTCCGGTGGTTGATATCGAATAATACTCATAGGTGTTGAAATTCCTTTCTCTAAAATTGAAACTCCGAAAATCTATTAGCTTGCAAAATGCCAGCTCGATCACGGCCAATGTAAGTCTCTTATCATAAGAAGATTATGTTCTAAGATAAAAGGAAATCACGCTTAGAATTGCGACATTATTGCGCGGAAATCGCAACGTGATCGCCGACTGCGCGCGTCAATACGACCCAGATTTTGCCGGGTTGCCGGAACGGCCGTCGTTCACTTACCTTGAATCGATGCCCCTACAAAACGCGGATGAAAAATTTATGCGGGCTGCCTTGGTCGAGGCGGAAAAAGGATTGGGAACAACAAGCCCGAATCCAGCCGTAGGAGCCGTGCTCATTTGGCGCAATCGTATCCTTGCGCGCGGACATCATCGGCGGGCGGGCGGCGATCATGCGGAAATCGATTGCTTGCGGAAATTAGCTGATCCAATTCCGGCCGCAGCGGTCCTTTATGTAACCCTCGAGCCTTGCTCAACCCGCGGACGAACTGCGCCGTGCGCAAACTATATTATCCAACGGGGAGTTCGGCGGGTCGTCATCGGTGCGGTCGATCCGAATCCGAAGCATCAGGGCCGTGCGATTGGACTTCTGCGCGCTGGCGGAATCGATGTCAGAACTGGCGTTTTGGAAGACGCATGTACGCGGCTGAACGAAGCGTTTAACAAATGGATTGTCACCGGCGAACCATTTGTAATTGCGAAATGTGGCATGAGTCTCGATGGCTACCTCACTCGCCCGGCAGGCGAAACGCGCTGGTTGACTTCGGAATCGTCACGCCGTCATGCGCACCAGCTTCGCGCGCTCGTTGATGCCATCATTGTCGGCGCCGAAACAATTCGGCGAGATAATCCGCATCTTACTGTGCGCAAGGGACCCCGACGCACTCAACCCTGGCGAGTGATTCTCACTAAATCGGACCGGCTTCCGCGGAACGCCACGGTGTTTCGTGATTCAGAAAGAAATCGCACGCTGGTTTATCGGAGCCGATCGCTGCGAGCGGTGTTGCGAGATCTCGGGCGGCGCGAGATTACCAGCGTTCTGATTGAAGGCGGTGGCGATGTCCTGAGTCAGGCCCTCGATCAGAGATTAATCGACAAAGTTCAGGTTTATATCGCTCCGATTTTCACGGGCGGAGGCGTGCTGGCGTTTGGGGGGAATGGTGCCGCTTCGACGCAACGATCGCTGCGATTGCATTCGCCACGCTACCAACGCATCGGTCCAGATGTTTGCATCACCGGCTATCCGAAAAAAGCGAAAGAGTTTACCGGAGAATAAATCCGCAAAACTTTGCCCCCTAGTGTCGGTTAAATTATGCAGAAGGAGGTGAAGGAATGAAAAAGTTCGTAATGATCGCGCTGGTTGCGATCGGCTTCATCGTGATGGCGATACCCGATTCGAATGCAGGCGTTTCAATCGGCGTTGGGTTCGGATTCCCGGGGGGGTTTTGCGGGTACCCGGCTTATTACCCGTACGGTTACTATCCATACAGTTACTACCCCTACGGCGCGCCTTATTATTCCGGGCCGGTTGTCTACTACAGTAGCGGATATCGGCCTTATTATTGGTGGCACGGCCGCAGGATCTATTATCGGCGCCATTTCCGGCGCTAAATTCCTTTCGCGGGTGCCGTCCGATCCCAAGCTCGCTGAATCATCGCTCGCCCGTCATCCCAAGCAAGCGAGGACCTCGCCTGCGGTCGTGGGTCACGCAGATTAAGATGTAATTTCGCCTTTCAACCGCGACGTCCCACCCCGAAAGCATTCGAGGTTCGCTATGGCATAGGCGTCGGGTATAAAGCGTGCGCTCGCCTCTCTTTGAGCGAGCGACTTCCGACGGGGCGGCCAAGTTTGGATCGCCCGTCCCCTTAGGCCCTGCGACGATACCGCGAACGAACTTGAAAACCGCGCCTTTCGCCTAAACAGCCACCAGCTTAGAGAAGCGACGTGTCGTCGTCTTCATCGTTGCTTGCCAGAAGATCCAGATCAGCGGCGATCTCTGAGTCCTGGACCTCTGCCGAGGGGGAACCCCGAGGCGGCGAACGATGACCAGGCTGCAACACTTGGAACGTGAACATAGCGATCGCTACCGCAGCGGCTGCTGAAAATGCCGGCACCAGCCTGCGCAAATTGAACCAGGCCATCAAACCACGTTTTTGCGACCTTCCGGCGCGCACCGCCCGGACGACATTGCGAGTAAAAAATGGCGAGGGCGTCGGCCCTTTTGAGCGACCAAGCAAATCCCAGAGTGGTGGATCTTCCTCGCGATTCATGCCCATTAATTCAACCGAGAAATTTAACCAAAGTTTCGGCCGTTCGTCACTTCATAAATGTAATCCCACTCACTACTTAGTAGTGATACACCGCCTTTGTGCAAACTGGGTCCTACGACATCGTCGCTAGACCTCGGCAGCGTCTAGAAAGCCTTCCAGTTGGCGGATGCGGGTAGGATGCCGCATTTTGCGCAACGCTTTGGCTTCGATTTGCCGTATCCGCTCGCGAGTGACGCGAAACTGGCGGCCTACTTCTTCCAAGGTCCGACTGTATCCATCCACTAACCCAAAGCGCTGCTCCAACACTTGCCGTTCCCGTTCGGTCAACGTTTCGAGCACGTCTTTAATTTTTTCCTTCAGCAACACGATTGCCGTGACGTCACTCGGATTTTCCGCGCCTTTGTCTTCAATAAAGTCACCAAAATTGGTTTCCTCGCTCTCACCAACCGGCGATTGCAAGGAGATTGGTTGCTGCGCCATTTTTAAGACCGCGCGCACGCGATCGACCGGTAGCAAAATCTCTTCCGCGACTTCTTCCGGAGAAGGCTCGCGTCCATATTCCTGCACCAACTGTTTCTGCACCCGCATCAGCTTGTTGATCGTCTCAATCATGTGCACCGGAATACGAATGGTGCGGGCCTGGTCGGCGATGGAACGGGTGATGGCCTGACGAATCCACCAGGTAGCATAGGTGGAAAACTTGTAGCCCCGGCGATACTCGAATTTTTCCACTGCTTTCATCAGCCCCATGTTGCCTTCCTGGATCAGGTCGAGAAAAGAAAGGCCGCGGTTGGTGTACTTTTTGGCGATGGAGATCACGAGCCGCAGATTGGCTTCCACCATTTCGGTTTTCGCGCGCAACGCTTTGCGCAGCCATGTTTTCAATTCCTGATAATGCTCGAGATATTCTTCGACGGAGAGCCAGGCCACGCGCTCCAATTCTTCCATCTTCGGCAGCTGCCTGCGGCGCCCTTGATTGGCTTTGAGGCGGTCAGTTTTCAACGCCATCAACAGGGCGAAATGTTGATCTGCCAGATGGACGAATTCTTCGGTCACCTTTTGTTTGTAATAAAATCGTGGATAAAGCCGTTGCAGCGCGTTGACCGAACGCTGAAATGCTTTCGTCCGTGCCTTGGCCGTGCGGGAAGATGCTCCGCGCATCTGAGCGTACTGCGTCGTGGTTGTTTCGCCGAGTTTCCCTACTTTCTGGCAAAGACGCGGCAGTAATTTCATGTAGCGCTCCCGACTCTCAATTTTTTTGTCGAGAATCACGCGGTCGAATCGTTCGTGTCCCTCGGCCAGTTTCTGCGCCAAGTCGAGATGGGCCTTGGCCGTAAACCCAAAACGATTGATGTGTTGCTGAACGAGATGCTCGGCTTCCTCGATTCGCTTTGAAATTTGCACTTCTTGTTCGCGGGTCAGCAGAGGCACCTGCCCCATTTGCTTGAGATACATCCGCACCGGATCGTCCAGAATCTCGAAACGGGTCTCGGGCTTTTCTTCCTCCTCTTCTTCTTCGGTTTCTTTTTTGACTTCCTTGAAACGATCGACTTCGGACGCTTCGATGATTTCGATCTCCATTTTTCGGAGCTGGCTCAAAACCGCATCCAGCTCATCCGCGTCCGTTACCCCTTCGGGCAACACATCATTGAGATCATCGAACGTGATGTAACCCTGCTCCTTTGCCAGCTTGGCCAGCTCACGGATTCGGCCTTGCAAATCGTCCGGCCCGAGCGCGACGCGATTGGTTTCGTCATG
>QHPM01000347.1 GCA_003219095.1 Verrucomicrobiota bacterium | reverse complement strand
CAAAACGTGGGACGTATTGACAAAGTGGATGATCGGGGTTTTTACCTAGGACCGGAGCCGGGTAAACTCCCGGCGGAGGCCTTGCAATTCAGCGTTGACTATACGGGGAGCATTCATCGAGCAACTGCGGGGCTACTTGCAGAGGGTCATGTTGTCGGGTGGGTCCGCGGGAGGATGGAGCTTGGCGCACGCGCTCTTGGCGCGCGATCAATCCTGGCTGATCCGCGGGTTCCGGAAATGCAGTCCGTTTTGAACCTGAAAGTAAAGTTTCGTGAATCGTTCCGTCCATTCGCTCCGGCGATTCTGGCGGAAGATTGTCACGAGTGGTTCGATTCGACGGAACCCTCGGACTTTATGCAATACACAGCATACCTGCTACCGAAACATCGGCACCCCGTACCGGCGCATTTTAAGGGGCTGCGAGAGCGGCTGAACTTCAAAAGATGTGACGTGCCGAGCGTTATTCACGTGGATTACTCGGCCCGGCTTCAAACCGTGCGGTCGGAAGTCCACCCCGACCTTCACCGGTTGATTTCCGAGTTCAAGCGATTGACTGGGTTACCAATGATCATCAACACAAGTTTTAACGTCAGTGGTCAACCGATCGTCCGCACGGCCGAGGAAGCATGGCTATGCTTCCGCCATACAGAAATGGATTATCTTGTGATCAACGACACGATTTGTAGGAATCCGCGAGATAAGACCCGAGAAGAAAAACTGGAATGGTTGAAGCAATTCGCAAAATACTCGTGAAACTGTTTTGGCGATTGGTCCACAGTCAGGTGAGACGTGCAGAACCGATGTGGCGTCGCTCGCAAAAAGAGAATGATCTTAGCTTTCAGTAGTTCGTTGGGGTAGGCGAAAACGGTGAAGGTTTCAGTCGCTACCGCCTCGCGCAATTCTCGAGCTGATTTGTTGAACCGCGCGTTGGCGGCCCTCTCGAAGCAGACGCTTCCAAAGGCGGAGTGGGAATCGGTCATTATCGATAATGGCTCACCGGAGCGATTATCAGCTCGCAAAGATCCGCGTTGTCGTGGAATCAGAGAAACCACAGGTGCGGTGATCGTATTCGTTGACGACGATAACGTGCTTGCACCTGACTACCTCGAACGAGTGGTTGAGATCAGCGAAGCCTGGCCCCGACTGGGCGCATGGGGCGGTAACATCGTGCTTGAGTATGAGGATCCATCGTTGAGGTTGCCGGACGAGCTGGAGCCATTGCTCTGTGCTCGTTCGGTCAACGAACCGGTGTGGTCTAACGTGCAGAATCATCACGCCAGTACGCCATGGGGCGCCGGATTGTGTGTGCGGCGTGAAGTTGCAGTCGCCTATTTGCGACGTCTGGACGCAGAACCCGATCGGCGAGAACTTGATCCGGTCGGATCGCAAATGAGATTTGGTGGCGACACCGATATGGTGTACAACGGCCTCGAAATGGGATATGGTAAAGGGGTTTTCCCGGAATTATCTCTGACTCACCTGATTCCACCTGGGCGCTGTAAGCCAGACTATCTGGAACGAGCGCTCGAAGCGCACGGATATTCTTCCGGCCTGCATATGTGGTTGGATTCCGGCCGGGCGGAACGACCGCGCTCCGATCTTCGTTTTTGGCTGGGCGAAGCGTTGCGCTGGCCTCGCTACAGCCCCGCCGAGCGCATGCGGCGGCGCGCCTGGCGAAGAGGCGCGCGACGTGCTTACAACGAGCTCAAGTATCGCACTCCGCGACGTGAGAATCGCGCACCATGAAAGTAGTCATCTTCTGTGGCGGCAAAGGTACAAGGTTGCGCGAAGAGACTGAGTACCGGCCGAAACCGATGGTGCCGATTGGGCATCGCCCCATCCTTTGGCACATCATGAAGCTCTATGCCCACTACGGGCATACGGATTTTATTTTGTGTCTCGGTTACAAGGGAGAAATGATCCAGAATTTCTTCCGAAATTATCTTTGGATGACGAGCGACGTCACCCTTCGTCTAGGCCGGGATCCTGAAATAAAATTTCATGATCGCCATACAGAGGAAAACTGGTTCGTCACTCTTGCCGACACTGGCGAAGAAACGATGACCGCGCGCCGCTTAAAAAAAATCGAGCGCTACATTGGCGACGACGAAACCTTCCTGCTCACATACGGCGACGGAGTAGGGGACGTTCATATCCCTTCCATCATCGCCGAGCACAAAAAGAATGGTGCTCTTATGACAATCACCGCAGTCCATCCTTCCGGACGCTTCGGCGAGTTGGAGTTGGCGCCAAATGATCGCGTGACCGGCTTTAACGAAAAGCCCCAAGCTGAAGGCGGCTGGATTAACGGAGGTTTTTTCGCCGTCTCGCGCGGAGTTTTCGATTACTTGGAAAATGTGGAGGACGTAATGCTTGAACGCGGTCCATTGAATAAATTAGCGGCGAAAGGCAATTTGGCGGCTTATCGCCATGAAGGTTTTTGGCAGCCAATGGATACTTATCAGGAATTCCTTTATCTCAATCGGCTGTGGCGGGAGAACCGCGCGCCATGGAAAGTTTGGTAGCGCTAGGCGATCGCACCCTTGGCCAAACAATTGTTCAATGGCGTTTACCACGGGCGCAATGTCTTCGTAACGGGTGCATCCGGTTTTAAAGGTTCGTGGCTTTGCCATTGGCTAAACGAGCTTGGTGCGCGTGTCACGGGCTATTCACTCTATTTACCCAGCCAGCCATGCCATTTTGAAGTCATTCGGCTGAAAGATCGCATCCGGCATGTGAAAGGCGATGTGCGAGATCTCGCAGCTCTCAATAAAGCAATGGAGAAAGCCAAACCTGAAATCGTGTTCCATCTCGCGGCGCAACCGATTGTGCTGGCGTCCTATGATGATCCGGTAACGACATTCGAAACGAATCTTCTGGGCACAGTGAATGTGCTCGAGACCATTCGCAGACTACAGTCGGTCCGAGCGGCCGTTATTGTTACGAGCGACAAGTGTTACGAGAATTTGGAAAAACAGCACGCCTGCAAAGAGACTGATCGTCTCGGCGGGAACGACCCATATAGCGCTTCAAAAGCTTGTGCTGAGATGGCTTTCAGCGCCTACTTCCG
>QHPM01000215.1 GCA_003219095.1 Verrucomicrobiota bacterium | reverse complement strand
ACGCTCTGACTGGGGAATGTTTTGACGCATAACCCTAACAACGAAAAAACTATGTCCAACTCCACTCTGAAAATATTGCCCGCGCTAATGATAGCGATCACCGCCGCATGGGCGACGCAGCCCGTGTTGGGCGGGGCGGTGCATCAATTCGTATTGACCGAGAACTCGTCCACGAGTCTCGCAGTTACCTACGACGGGTCACCTCTGACAGTGAACCCTGGTGGTTCAGACAGTTGGAATTTTACACTCCCCGCAGGTTTTGTTAATACTTCTGTGGAGGGTGGCCAGGCGTGGACTGAGCCGGAAAATTCTAATTTGGTGAACTTCGTCACTTTTGGCGGCGAAGTTGCGAATCTCGCCTTCATTACCAGCGATTCATTGGCCGGTCGCGGTGTTTCTCCCATCGCGGATGGCACATCTGTTCAGGTAGGGACAGTTGGAGGCGTCGCCGTCTTTGCGACCTTCAGTGACAAGGCGGCCGCCTCCGAGGCTGTCCCAGAGACAGGAACGACATGTTCGCTGCTTGCGCTTTCTCTCACCGGCTTGGCTTTCCTGCGCCGGACGCTCTCCTAAATAGAAAGACCGCGTCCACGATCCGCATTGGAAAGACCGGGATACAAACGGCTGGCCGGGTTCGGCGCGGTTAGCGCAGGCAAGCCAGCCGACCCCAAACAACTAATCATACTTCCGGGTCGACCAGGGTTCTCTGCCTCCCAAACTGCAAAGTAATAAATGCCGTGATTAAGAAGGCCGGCTGACCTATCATCGCTAGAGTTCTCGCATTGTCTGGTAGGAACGTAAACAAAGAAAAGAGGATGAAACGGTCGTTAAATCAGCAGGTTAAGGCGTTTTCTATTCTCGCGATCGCCTACGTGGCGCTCCTTCGCCCGCAACTCATTCACGCGGGCGAAGGGTGGCCGGTGTACGCGCACGACTCGCAGCACTCGTCCCTTAGCTCGGTCGCTTCACAGAAGCCACAGTTCATCCGGTGGTCCACGCCCGTCGATCTTAACCCTCAATACAGCGGCAACGACCTGTCTATTCATTACGGCTCGCCGCTAATAACGGCCGATAATACCGTTATCGTTCCGGTTAAGACCGGAGCTACCGGTGGCTTCCGGGTGGAAGCGCACCGCGGAAGTGATGGCGTGTTGCTCTGGTCATTTCATACGGACTTTTCCTTACCTCCGCACAATGGCCTCTGGACACCAATCTGCGGAATTGCTCTGACGCCAAACGATGAGGCGGTGGCGATCCCCGGAGGTGGCGGCACTGTCCTGCTGCGCAGTTCCCCGGATGCTGCAACGAACTCTCAACCACCGACACGCCTCGCATTTTATGGCTTGAACAACTACAACCAGAATCCCGCGGCCTTTAGGAGCGCGATCCAAATCTCTACTCCCATTGCCAGCGATAAAGATGGAAATCTGTACTTCGGCTTTGTTTCTAATGGCCAGCCGCTGCCTGGTTATCCAAACGGCATTCGCAGTGGTCTCGCTCGCGTTGCGAAGGACGGACAGGGCAAATTCACCTCCGCCATTGCGATGTCCGGTGATCGTCTCATCCAGAAGGTGGCTTATAATTGCACGCCCGCATTATCCCAGGATGGCACCACGCTTTACGTGGCAGTTAATCGCGTCGCCTTTGAAATACGCGCTTTCCCTTCCGCGTACTTGTGCGCGCTTGATAGCACGACGCTTCGCCGCAAAGCCAGCGCACCGCTGATTGATCCGCGATCGACTGCCAATAATCCACTGGCAGTGCTGGCTTACGATTCCGCCAGTAGCACACCAACGGTCGGCCCTGATGGCGACATCTACTTTGGAGTGCTCGAACAAGATTTCACCAGCAACCACGATCGTGGCTGGTTACTGCATTTCGATGCGCAGCTAACCGTTACGAAGCTTCCGAGTGCGTTTGGATGGGACGATACCGCTTCAGTAGTTCCGCTCACTACTGTGCCGTTCTATCTAGGACCTTCATCCTACCTTTTGCTGACCAAGTATAATAATTACGTCCAGGCTGGCGGCAATGGTCAGAACTACATTGCTCTGGTAGATCCGAATGTCAGCATGAGAGATCCGATTACCGGCGTTACAGTGATGAAAGTTGTGCGCAAAATTCTCGGCCCAACTGCTGATCCTGAGCTCGGGGGCGTGCGCGAGTGGTGCATCAATTCGGCCGCCATTGATTCGGCGAACCACTGCGCCGTGGTCAATAGCGAAGATGGCCGTGTCTACCGATGGAGATTCGACAATAATACGCTTACTCCAGGCCTGACTCTCGCCCCGCCCACCGGCGAAGCCTACACACCTACGGTGATTGGACCCGATGGCGCAGTTTACGCCATCAATAACGCCCAACTTTTCTCTTGCGGAGCTTTCGGTGGCCTTGCCTTAAGTTCAGAAGAGCAGTAGCTCGGCCGAATCATTGATAAGGCTCACGCGCTCACGCTCGATGCGGGAAATTTAATGCTCCCAACGGATCGTGCCCGATTCCTCGCCGCTTTATTCGATCTCGCTCTCAACATACACGGTACGGATTTAAAGCCCAAGTAGTTCCGCATAGTTCAGTTCGATTTCGTCGTAGAACGTACTTGCTTCGAAGCTACATCCGTTGTTCTCCCCAATCTGCGAGCGAGTTCGGATTTGTTTTCCGTCCAGTGGTACTCCGGATCCATGCCGACGTGTGTCCAGACGAGAGTTCCCGAGTAACGCCAGAGGTCGAGGAGAATGCCCTCGCCGAATGGTTGGCCTCTGGCCGTAACTACGATGACGTTATGCTCGGCACCGGTGTTGGCACCCGACTCGGCCCAGTGGAGCTCGAGCGTTTGCAGCTTCAATGCATCCAATCGGACGAGAAGCTCCGTTGCCCACTGAAAACAGAGTCCCCCTTTTCTCTTTCCAATATTGACAAGGAAGTTCTGAATGCCGGGTAGCCATGCCACCCGCCACTCGCGGTGCAGTTCTCGTCCGGTCATGTATGCAGTGTATGCGACTTGCCGCGCCTCATCCGGACTGACGGTCGGGGAAAGTGCCGCGATTTGCGTTCTCAAGGAAGGGTCATCCGCGGACCACATAACGAACAGTTCTCCTCGGCGCCCGCTCCCCCAGGGCGAAGAAAGCGCGAGGACAAGACACGGCACCATCGCGAATGTCCTAACCCCTAAAAGGATGGAGCGATGAAAAAACATTTTGAGATCCCATACTTAACGCCCGGAGTAGCGCAATCAATTTATTAGACTTCCTCAGCGCGGAAAATGGAAACAGACTAAGGCGGCTCAGGGACGAGATCTAGTGGTGGCATCAACACATGGACATAGACGGATCCGGAGTTACTGGTCCGGCACAGGAACTTCCTGGTCGGCGCTGGGCTCTGATACAATATCGATGGGTGCAGACGTTTTAATTGGTGTGGTGGTTGCCAGTGGAGCCAGCACACTTATTTCGACTTCGACCATTCACCGACCTGGATATCGTGCCCGAGTCCACTTCGGGAGCGCAACCATTCCAATGATATGCTAGTTTTAATTTGCTCGCGCATGAGGAGCCAAAAGTGAGGACTGGCTCCTATTCGACCCCTGTGATCTTTTTCCTCGAATTGCAAGAGGTTGGTGCCATAATCGTCGAATGCTACGTGTATGTTGGATACTGATCTCGCTGTTATTCGCGGCCGATCTGCAAGGGGCGATCATTAGCGGTTTTGCCGCCGGATTTGCAAATCAGACGCCTGGTTTTTGGGGTATTGAGTTCCAGTCCGGCGCGCCCGGCGAGCGAATCGCCTCAGTCGCACTGAAGATGCCTGGACCCGGCTTCTTCGACTTCGATGGAGTGGACAACTATCAAAATCAAACCGCGCCTATTTTCGATGCTGGCTCGAGTTTTGGCTTAAGCGCCGGTCAGGTATTCTTTTCGTTTACCGGTGAGCATCCTAAAGTTTTGAGAATCAGATTCGCTCCGGACGCGTTTGCGCCAGGGGACCGGCTGCAGTTTGCTGCCGATATTGATGGGCTTGGTAGTAAGGTTGGCGGGGCGTTGGGCGGTTACGGCGGTGTCCAAATGAACATCGGACTCTCCGACGGGCGGAGGGGCGTAACGAACTTCAGAACCGACACTGAGGTCGCATCAAGGGTGACCCTGGAGATAGGTCCCTCTGTTGTCCCAGAAACCGGACGCACCATCTGGCTACTACTCTGCGCGGGGCTGATCCTTTGTGCCCTCGACACTTTGCCCTGGGTCAACGGCTTCAAGTGTCTTAATCTTTGAGATTTAACTGTCCGGTACGCGGACAACGTAATACCGAGTTCTTTGTTCTGTTATCCGTAATCGGGAAGTTACTTAGCGTCGAGGTAGTAAACTTCGCCAACGCCACACGCTGGCGTTATTCTTACCATACCAGCATAGCTGCCCCGCTCTCGCAACTGCAGCGGTCTAGCAAATCTCAAACTTACCGGGCGTCGGGGTGGCGCAGATAGAGCGCCATGCCGCCAACATCGATCACGGCGAAGTTCCAGGCGAGATATTCCGCCCCGATTAATCCCGAATTCGATTCTTCCGCACTCTTTGAATGCAACATCTCGCCTGATACATTGACCACACCGACGGTAGCCCTCGGAATGGTAAAGTCACCGATCGTGAGCTCCTTAATATCGCCTGTGCCGAGCCGCTCAACGCGTCCCTCGCCGGCGTCCTCTGCAAACCGGGTCCCCGAAATACTAACCCCAGCCTTGCTCGCCATCGTTTTGTCCATGGTCGTCACTGCGGCACCCGTATCTACGATCATTCGGGTGGAGTGGCCATTGAGCACGGCCGCCACCTCGAGGTGATTGCCTGAGTTCAACCGCATCGGAATTCGAGTGAATCCTCTGCCGGAAAGGAAACTGGCCAGCTTTTGACTGACTGGGCCGCTCGGACCGTTTGGATTTATGTAAAGCATCTGGCGAGCACAGTCGATAACCATCCCAAACTTACTCATCTCCCGGGCACCGAGCAGACCGTTGAGATGCGGCAACCTGTTAACTTCCGAAATGTGCGTTCCCGTGGCCGCTGCGGGCGCGTCCGCGTTCATGTCGGATGTGTCGGCCAGTGCCACCGGTACATTGGTAACCACGCAATTGCCCAAGGCGATGCTCTTCGCCACGCTCACTCCATAGTGCTCCCATCTTTTGCCAAAAATTCTGCCTACGTTGACGGTGGTGTTTTCGACTTTTAGCCCAAATGTCCCGGCGCTGTTTTTGTCGATGATCGTGACCGGCGCTCCCGTATCGATCATCAGGGCGGCGCGTTTGTTGTTGATAGTACTCGGAACGAAAAGATGATTACCATATCGCCGCTCAAGTTTCACGCCGACGAGCCCTTGTCCGGAAAGAAATCCGGCAAGGGTGTTTGGCTGCTGCTGGGATTGCGCGCCGAAGGGGACGAGCGTTGCTACCGATAAGAGCAAGGCGAACAACTTTTTCATGGGTTG
>QHPM01000279.1 GCA_003219095.1 Verrucomicrobiota bacterium | reverse complement strand
AGACAAACCCACGCCGCCTAACAAGGCATTTCCCAAGATTAGAAATTTTGGCGCATTGGCTTGAATTTTTTCATCGACTGTTGGATGCCGAACATCGCGTTGACAAAAGCGCAACGGCAGCGTGATCAATGACACGATGACCTTCGGTAAAACGCGTGCGGTCCAATGGTGGGTGCGTCTGCTTGGCGCGATCCTGCTGTTGCTCTTTGTTTTCCTTGCCTACGCGCACGTTGGCGCTGCCGGTTTCATTTGGGACGATGAATCGCATCTGACGCAAAATCCCTCTATCGTCGGACCGCTTGGTCTGGCCGACATCTGGACGAGCGCGAGCGCCGTCTACTACCCGCTTGTCCTTACGACGTTCTGGATTCTTCATCATTTTGTCGGGTTAAATCCCCTGCCCTATCACTTTCTCAACGTCGCATTTCACGCCGCATCGGCGCTGCTGCTTTGGCGCGTTCTCGTCCAACTGCAGGTGCGCGGTGCCTGGCTGGGAGCAGCAATATGGGCCTTGCATCCGGTGCTGGTGCAATCGGTCGCGTGGATCACCGAAATGAAGAACACCCAGTCGGCCTTCTTCTACCTGCTTGCTATTTGCTGCTTTTTAGAATCGCGCGATCGCAAACGAGATGGAATCTTTTACTGGCTAACAATCTTATTTTACGTCGCCGCGATCACGAGCAAACCTTCCACCGTAATGCTGCCGGTGGTGCTGGGGCTTTGCCTGTGGTGGCGCGAAGGCGGAATCAAGCAGCGCGACCTGCGTTTATTTCTTCCTTTCGTTCTAATTTCGCTGCTGGCGAGCGGATGGACAATCTGGGAACAGAAATTTCATTCCCACGCTACCGGAGCGGAATGGGTGCAGGCGCCTCTTCAGCGCATTCTTATTTCGGCCGACGCCATCTGGTTTTATCTACTCAAGCTCATCTGGCCGCATCCGCTGATTTTCATTTACCCTCGCTGGAATGTTGATCCAGCGCGTTGGTTTGCCTGGATCCCGTTAGTCGCGCTGCTTGTTGCCGCCACCGTTTTATTTATTAAACGCAACACCGCCTGGCGACCGGTTGCTTTCGCTTGCGCCTATTTCGTCATCACGCTTTTTCCGGTGCTCGATTTTTTTGATGTTTATTTCTTTCGCTACAGTTTCGTCAGCGATCATTTCCAATATCTCGCCAGTATGGGACCGCTGGCGCTGGCTGGGGCCGGCATTGTCATGGCAATGGAAAAAATTGAGGTTCACAGGCTGGCGATCCAAACGGCTTCGACATTTGGTATCTTATTGGTCCTTGGCGCACTTACCTTTCACCAAAGCGCGAAGTATCACGATCTTATCACCCTTTATCAGGCGACCCTCGCGCAAAATCCAAAATGCTGGATGGCGGAATATAACCTCGGGCTGGCCCTGAAAAATCAGGGTCAACTCGACGAAGCGATTGCGCACTATCGCCGCGCCCTCAATATCTGGCCCGCGTATGTCGAAGCGCATTACAATCTCGGCGGTGCCTATATCGAAAAAGGAAAGATCGATGAAGCACTCGCCGAATATCGGCGCGCGATCGAAATCCGCCCCGATGAGGCAGACTCACATAATAATTATGCCAGCGCTCTGCGTGACCTCAACCGATTCGACCAGGCGGAAACCGAGTACAAACGCGCTCTTTTCCTGCGACCGCAATACCTCGATGCGCGCTTGAACCTTGGCTCGCTTCTCCTTCAGCGCGGTCGCACGGCCGAGGCGATCGCAAACCTCGAAACTGCCAGGCGTTTGCAACCAAATGATTCCGACACCCATGTCACCCTCGCCCTTGCTTTGATGAAAAACGCGCAGACGAACGAAGCCGTTGCGGAACTTAACCGTGCGCTTCAACTCACACCCGACAAAGTGAGCGCCTTGAATAGCCTCGCCTGGTTGCTCGCGACTGCAGCGGATGATTCAGTACGCGACGGCAAACGTGCCGTTCAATTAGGAGAGCGCGCCAATGCGCTCGCGGGTAATGACAATCCAGCGATTCTTCACACGCTGGCCGCGGCCTATGCGGAAGCGGGACGCTTTGACGAGGCGCTGCAGACCGCGCGCCGCGCAATGAAGCTCGCAAGCCGGGCCGACAATAATGCTGTTTATAACGCCATTCGCGACGAACTACCGCTTTACGAATTGGGTTTGCCTTATCATCAAAGGAAATAAATACCGCTGTTGAAAATCTTCTGCGCAGCAGTAGGCCCAGCACACGCTTCCAGCCTTGTAGTGTTTAGCGCCAAAGGCGCGGTATTCATGCAGCCGGCGCACTCTGCTGCGCGAAAACGATTGTCTCGCCTTTGTCCGGGCCTATTTCGAAGATCGCATCCTGGTGATTTTGAATCGATCGAAATCCGCGCGCACTATTTCGCTTGATCCGAGCCCGGAAATTAATGAATCGAAATTGAAGAACTTGCTCACCGGCGAGCAAATCGCCCTAACCGACGGAAAGCTCACAATTCCGCCTTCGGCCTCGCTTTTTATCGGCGAACAATAACCGGATTTAGACCAAGCCAATGGGCATCGAAATGGACGCACTTGATGGCGGAGCGATAATGCCAGGTATAGGTCAAGTAAAATGTGCCATCTCGAGCGCGAATTAACGAAGGATAGGAAAAATCCTGGCTTGTCTCGTTTTCAACGTCTCGTGCTTTTCGGAAAGCGATGCCATCATCTGATATGGCAAGGCTGAGCGGATTGCGAACGGCCGCGTCATTGTTATAGGCGAGCAGTACTCGGCCATCATCGAGGCGAAGCGCATCAATCGCGGAATCCGGGTTCGGTAAGTCGAGTGAACGCACTTCGCTCCACTGATTCGTGGCGGTGTCGAAGGAAGCACTCTTGAGTTTGCCGCTCCCGCGCGCCCTAAAGTGCGCGAGAATACAATCCTGATTGAGCGAAAGAAAAGCAGGATGGCTCATGTTTGAACCCGTAAGTGGGAAATAATTGACAGCTTGCAATTTGCCATCGCTAATTCGAAGGCGAGCCCCGCAGGAATATTTCCGAAAAGCAGAATGCGACAATGGCAGAAAGATTTCGTGGAGGCCGAGTTCCACTGGTTTGCTGCGGGGGACATCCCCGAGCCTATTCGTTAACCGATGGGATTCGGACCAAGTGCGACCGCGATCGCGCGAAATTTTGTAATCGACGTGCGCACCGCTCCAGCCACCGAATTCGACCGCCGCGTAAAACAGCCAGATGATATTTTCTTTGTCCTGAAACAACACTGTGTTCCCGACTGCCTTGTTTGAGAACCAAGATTCCCTGGCGCATTCACGCGGATTGACTGCGATTTGCGTCGATTCCCAGCCCACTCCGCCCGGTGCCGAATGACGCACCAAAATCCGGCTATCGTGGGCAGCTTCCTTGCTGCCGGCGTACCAGGAGACAAGGAGGGAGCCGTCGTCGAGCTCGATGATCGACGAACCATGTTGCACCGGCATCGTCGCTTCGGCAGAAACGAAACTGCTGGTGAAGACTTGCGCGCGGGCAACAGAACCCGCGGTGAGAGATAGGGCGACTGCAACCCAAACGAGGACGCGCCCGAGGGACACTGCCGGCCAGCGAGTTTTTTGCAGGTGGCGAGCAAAGCCCTTTGTCATGTCGAATGAATATGCCAGGCCGGCTCGGACCGAGGCATCTCTAGTTTTTCCATGGAAAAATAATCGGAAGTTCCTCCTCTTCGCGCGGAATGCTAAAAGGCAGCTGCGAAGGCACCATTCGTTCATCGCAGTTTCTTCGACTTCACCTGGAATGACAAGATAGGAGTTTGTCGCGCGCTTGAAATCGCGCTAACGAAACCGCGTGCGAATTTTTCACGACCCGCGCTGCGTCAAGTACGGCCGACCCGGGCACCCGGAACGGCCGGAGCGAATAGTACGCACGGTCCCACTATTAAAGGGCCGGCATGGTGACTGGCTATGGCGCGAACCGCGCGCGGCGTCCGATCAGGAATTGTTTCGTGCACACTCGCGCGAGCACCTCGCGCGAGTAGCCAATGGGAGCCAGGATTTCGATCTCGACACCCCGGCCTATTCCAACATCGATTTCCACGCGCGGCAATCAGCTGGGGCGGCGATCGAAGCAGCACGCGCAGCGATCGGAGGAGAACACGCCTTCAGTTTAATGCGACCGCCCGGTCACCATGCCACGCGCGATCGCGCCATGGGTTTCTGTTATTTCAACAATATCGCGATGGCCGCACTGGATGCTCTCGCTTTAGCCGATGTCCCCGACGCCGGGCCACCGTCCGCTACTGCGGCTACAGGGAAGATTGAGCGCGTGGCGATTTGGGATTTTGACGCGCACCATGGCAACGGCACTGAGGCATTGGTGGCGGACAACGAAAAAATCATGTTCGCGTCAATTCACCAGTACCCGGGCTGGCCAGGCACGGGAACTAAATCGTTCGCCAACATTTTGAATTTTCCAGTCGCACCTTACTCCTCGCGCAGCATCCATGTTCGTGCCGCGGAGCAAGCCTTGGAAAAATTACTCGAATTCAAGCCGCAGCTGCTGCTCGTCTCAGCGGGGTTCGATGCGTATAAGAACGACCCAATTACTCAGATGACGTTGGAAAGCGGCGATTTCGCGACTATCGGGAAATGCCTGGCTGCCGTAAAAATTCCAACCGCCGCAATTCTCGAAGGCGGCTACAGCAATGACCTGGCAGAGTTGATCGACGTGTTCTTGAGCAGCTGGGATTCGGCGGTCGCAGACTAACGAACGTAGCGGAAGGCAGCGACAAGCTAGAAGCATGTCGGTCGAGTCAAATTAGAAGCCCAACATCCCAAGCGCAACGGTCGCACTTCGCGCCGCTCCTGAGTTTGTTTTTTCGAACTAACAATTTTGGTTAGCTGGACGGCGGCGTTTTCAATATCGGAATAACCGTACTGATGGGCCCGGCTTCTCACAGCCAGCAACGCGCAACGATGAATATTTTTGAAATCGCCGAACGGAAACTTGTATCTGGCTTTCGTCCCTTCGGCATGGGTCTCATCGATCCCGAGATGCCATTTGCTGTATTCCGCGAATCCATGCGCGCGAACAAACTCGTTCTCTTCTTGCGCCGTCGGATGATGACCTGTCCACGCATTTCTCTTGTCAACGACAACACGTCCCTGAGCCATCAGTTCCTGGGCATAGGCAAGTGCATTTTCGTTTAGTCTTACTGTCCTGCTCTGGGCAAATGAAAAAGCTGGAAAAGAGATGAGAATGCCGGCCACTAAAAGCAGAACCGGGAGAAGTCGAATTCGATTCTTCATCACTAACGATTTCGGCGAATATTCGGAAGATAGGCAGGTATGCCTGCGCGCCCAGCGGGCTTTTAGCCTGCTGACACCAAAAAGGCTCCAAGCCTGTTTGGCGCACAGACTTGGAAGTCTACGTTCCGGCTGGCGATGATTGAGGTCGAACATTACATCTGTAATATCGACTCGATTCTTTTCATTACCCCGTCATCGAGCTGATCGACTACTTCGCCAGCTTCCATATTTTCCCGAACTTGTTCCGGCTTCGACGCGCCAGTGATGACCGTGCTCACGTTCGGATTCTTCAAACACCAGGCGAGCGCAAGTTTGGGCAAGGTAACTCCAAGATCGCCCGCAACCTTCGCGAGCTGTTTCACCTTCCCGAGCTGCCGACGAGCCTCGTCATCCTCGAACTCCTGGCGTAACCAGGAGTACATCGGCATGGAAATGCGAGTGTCGCCAGGATCTCCCTCGTTGTACTTCCCGGTCAGTAAGCCGGAGGCAAGCGGCGACCAGACCGTCGTACCGAGTCCAAGCTTTTCGTAAAGCGGCAAAAACTCGCGCTCCACTTTTTCGCGCTCAAACATGTTGTATTGCGGTTGCTCCATGGTGGGCGGAACCAGATGTAATTCCCTTGCAATAGCATGGGCCCGCAGGATGGCAGCGGCGGACCACTCCGAAGTTCCCCAATAAAGAACCTTGCCCTGAGCGATCAGATCACTCATTGCTCGCACCGTTTCTTCAATTGGTGTGTTCGGATCGGCACGATGACAAAAATACAAATCAAGGTAATCCACTTGTAGCCGTCGTAGCGCCGCGTGACACGCTTCAATGACATGTTTACGGCTCAGGCCTTCTTGGTTAGGCCTGTCGCCGCCCCAGAAAACCTTGCTCGAAACGACAAAAGTATCACGCGGCCACCCTTTCTTTTTCAAAATACTACCCATTACCATCTCGGCTCGACCCTCGGCGTAGGCCTCGGCGTTATCGAAAAAATTGGCACCGCTATCGTAAGCGATTGTCATCAGCTCCTCGGCTATTTCATTGCTAATCTGCTGCGCGAATGTGATCCACGCGCCAAACGAAAGCTCGCTCAGCTGCAATCCCGATTTCCCGAGGCGTCGATATTTCATCAAAGGTCGTGCGGCTCATTCTCCAAGCTGCGACTCTTCCGGGCCACAGGCTGAACACGCGCGGCGATTCTCGGTGTGCGGGCGACGGAGGTCAATCGTTCCCACGAACCATGGGCAAGGAAAAACTTCGCTGGCAACGACGCGGCACGCGGTGAATAATTTCGCCTCGTGCGGGCTGTAGTTCAGCTTGGTAGAACGCTTGAATGGGGTTCAAGAGGTCGTGGGTTCAAATCCCGCCAGCCCGATGTTTTTCGAAACAGCGAAAGCGCATAAAACTCGTTGGCTTCGTAGAACGGTCCCCGCGGCGACGGGTCGTGGGTTCAAATCCTTCCAGCCCGATCCCCTCTTGCAATTATCCATTCACTCTTAGTTGCACCTCAGTGAACCACCTTCCGGTGCCAGTGAAGGTTAAAGTTTAAGGCCAAGCCGACAGATTCGCCGCGATTGCGATCCGCTTCCGCGCGCGGTAGCCTGCGCACCTCATGCTCAGCGCTGGAATTGTTGGACTGCCAAACGTCGGAAAATCCACGCTTTTTAACGCCGTCACGCGAACGCACAAAGCGGCGGCAGAAAATTATCCATTCTGCACGATCGATCCGAATGTCGGCGTCGTGACCGTGCCCGATGCAAGGCTCGACGTCCTCGCGAAATTGTCGCATTCGCAAAAAATCGTGCCGGCCGCAATCGAGTTTGTCGACATCGCCGGGTTGGTGAAGGGGGCAAGCACGGGCGAAGGACTCGGCAATCAATTCCTCAGTCACATTCGCGAAGTGGACGCAATTGTGCAGGTCGTGCGTTGTTTTGAAAGCGCTGATATTCATCATGTTAGCGGAACGATTGATCCAATTCGTGACATTGAGGTAATCAACACCGAACTGGTCCTGGCCGATCTCGCCACGCTTCAGAAACGGCGTGATCGTTTGCAAAAAGAAGTTCGCGCCGGCTCAAAAAGCGCCAAAGCCGAAAATGCGGTCCTGGAAAAACTGCTGCCACATCTCGACGCAGGAAAGCCAGCGGTCACGTTGTCGTTGCCTGAGGAAGAAAAGGTAATCGTCCGCGAATTCTTCTTGTTAACTTCCAAGCCGACGCTGTTTGCCTGCAACGTTGCGGAATCGGATCTTGCGGTTGTAGCCGCGGTCGCTGACCGCGGTCCCGGGATCATCGATCCCGGCTACAATGCCGTGCAACATGTCAAAGCGGTTCAGGATTACGCAAAGAACCACTTCGCGACTGAAACGGTTGTGATCAGCGCCCAAATCGAGAGTGAGCTGATAGATCTTAACGAAACCGAAGCGGCGGAATACTTGCGCGACCTGGGAGTGAATGAGAGCGGCGTTGGTGCGCTGATTCGAGCTGTCTATCATTTGTTAGGTTTGCGCACCTACCTTACAACAGGCGAAAAAGAGTCGCGGGCGTGGACAATTCACGCCGGCGACAAAGCTCCGCGGGCGGCCGGCGTAATTCACACCGATTTCGAGCGCGGCTTTATCGCTGCGGAAGTAACCCACTATGATGATCTCGTCGCACTCGGTTCCTTCGCGAAAGCGCGTGAAGCGGGCAAGCTTCGGATCGAAGGCAAGGACTATGTCGTGAACGATGGCGACGTGGTCGAGTTTCGCTTCAATGTTTAGAACTTAGCGTCGGAGCGGCGAGCTTCGGCGAACCTCGGTTGACCGCTGAGCGTCGTGGAGTTCCGCCCTCCGTTGCCGTGCACGTTTCGCAAGCTTCAAGGTAACGCCATGGGATCCTTCGACTTTCGCTCGGGATGACAGTTGCTACCTGGCCACGTAGAGGATGCGGCCGCATTGCTCGCAGCTCACAATCTCGTTTCCACTTTTGGCGTGCACCGCGGTCGCCGTCGTCACTTTCATGTGACATCCGGTGCAGACACCGTGCTCGACCGCGACCACGGCTGCGTCACCTTTACTTGCGAATAAGCGCTCGTAACGCTCCACCACCTCCTCGTCGATGTTCTGCGCGAGCTGGACGCGTTCCTTCTTTAGTTCTTCCAGTTGCGTTTGCAGCGTTTTCGTTTTCTCCTCCAGATCGATCAGTTGCCGATTAACAGAATCGCGTCCAGCCGATGCAGTTTTCTCGGCTGTCGCAATTTCCGCCCGCAATTTGTCGGCTTGCTCCATCAGCTCGAGCTCCTGATCTTCGAGTTGCACGATTTCTTTTTCGTAGCGCTCGATTTCATGCCCCATGGCCTGAAACTCGTCGTTCTTGCGCGTCTCGTATTGTTGCGTCTTCAGCCGGGAAATACTGCTTTGACGCGTCCCGACATCGAGCTCCAATTTCTTGCGATCGACCTCCAGCTGTCGCGCCCGTTGTTTCAACGATTCAAGGCTGGCGGCGGTGGCAGCAAGCTGCGCTTCGAGATTCTTTCGCTGTTGCGGTAGTGTTTTTATCTCGAGCCCAATCTGCCGGATTTTTTGATCGCGATCTTGCAGGATCAACAGTTTTTCCAGCTCTGCTTGCACTCGCAAAACGCTATCGATTGACGGCGGCGGCGTCAATCGTGGTAAACGGCGATCAGATCGCCCAGGCCAATCCTGGCATTTCTTGGCGAGACTACACGTTCCGGAACCCGCCGGTCCAACTAAACTTTGGAATCCAAGTGCTAGCTACCATTTGACGGGCATCGCCTTGACCAAGGCAACGGAACACTGTTAATCCGACTGCGATGAAGCGGCTGCTCTGGCTTGATATCTCCAAAGCACTCGCCATTTCCTGGGTCGTTTATTTTCATTTTTTTAACACCTGTTTCGAACACGCCCAGTTTCCCCCCAATGACTGGAGCAGTCTTGCCACCGCTGCGGTCACGATACTCCGAATGGTTTGGCTGAAAATTTCGGGAATCGGTTTCCATGCCGTCGGCGTTTTCATCATTCTCAGCGGGTGGGCGCTGATGGAATCGACGGCGCGCCGGGCCGAATCGGCCTCACTGAAATGGGTAAGCTGGTTCCGCGCGCGTTTTCTGCGTCTCTATCCCATGTATTGGGTCGCGCATCTGGTCTATCTCGTTTCACCATTCGTCGCGCGGTTCGAGCCGGTAGATAGCCGGATTATACTAAGTCTGCTTGGTCTGCGCTTCATCGATATCACGATGAACTTCATGTATCTCAATGCCGCCTGGTGGTACTTCTCCATGCTCATCCAATTCTATCTGATCTTTCCCCTACTCTTCTGGGCCGCGCGCCGTTTCGGGCCGTTTACCTTTTTACTAATGGCATGTGCACTTGGATTCCTCGTGCGCTACCTCATGCTCGTCGTCTATCCACAACATGGCTTTTGGGTCCTCGGGGGCTTCGCCATTTGCCGCCTGCCCGAGTTCGCGCTGGGAATGGCCCTGGGAATGTGGCATAAACAATCACCTGCCCGAGTTGAGTGGTTTCTTTTGCGCGGCGCGGGTTTGCTCGTCGGGCTGCTGCTGTATCCCGCAGCGCTATGGCTTTATCACAACGGGATTACTTATGTTTTTGTTGATTTCGCTACCGGCGCCTGTTGCTTACTGGAAGTAGTAGGTGTGGCTGGAATTATCTGGCGATTCAGTGGCGCAGCTAAGATATTCGGTCTGGTTGGCGCGTTTTCCTACGGTCTGTACCTCATTCATCAACCTTATGTTATCTGGCTGGGACTTCGTATCCGGCCAATATCGGCCTGGTCGTTCCTATTAGTCTTTGTCGTAACATTGATCGTGCTTAGCGCATGGGGGATTCTCTTAGAGAAATCAACTAATGCTCTCGTGAACAAGCTTATTTCGTCGAAAAAAGGTGAATGAAAACCGGCATCATCGATGGCGGCTACAATGACCCGAACAGCCCAAAACAATTGTGCCTCTAAATCCGTGTTGTAGCCGGGATCGGTGATCCCGGCCACTTGGAGTTCGCCAAAACCTATTGTAATGAGCACGTCACCCGGTAAAGAATCAGGCCACTCATGAAAATTCTGACCATCATCGCTCGCGTGCTACTTGGACTCGGCTTCGTCGTCTTCGGCTCAAACGCCTTTTTGCATTTCATCCCCATGCCGCCGATCCCGCAGACTTTGGCGGGAGACTTTACGCGCGTCTTCATCGCCAGCGGTTACGCTTCTGTCATTGGGGTGCTCCAAGTGATTGGCGGTTTGCTCCTCTTGATCGGGCGCTTCGTTCCGCTGGGTCTTACCATTCTAGGAGCGATCATCGTTAACATCTTGATCTTTCACGCGCTCATGGCACCAGAAGCTTTTCCACCTGCACTGGTTTTTACCGCCCTCGAGCTATTCCTGGTGTGGCGATACCGTGAAGCTTTTATCCCATTGCTCAGGCCGTAAACCTCTCTGAATGCGGAGGGACGAGCTTCCGCTCGTTCCTGAGAAATGCGAACCGGACGTGCGGAAGCACGTCCCTCCGTTCGCGAGAAATGACCTCAGAAACGGCTCTATGCCAAGGCCTCCAGCTCACGCAAGAATTACACGCGCGGATTCTCAACGGCCCGCGAAATAAAAGTTGGCAAGGTGCTCCACTGGCTCACGAAGAGATTCGGAGTTGGCTTCCGCAAGGTTAGAAACAATGGAGGACCTTGCTCCTCTTTTAGTGCGATGTTCCGATGAGTAAGCCTGCGAATAAGTCATCAAAGACAAAGCGTTGGTCGGCTCGAGTCACCAAGCACAGTAATGCACTCGATCTGCGGCCGAAAGTTTTCCGATCCAGCAACCCGCGTCAGGTTGCCTTATCGCTGAAACGCTCTGCTGAAAGAAGCAAACGGCGCAAAGGCACGCCCTATCAATCGGCCATGTCGATGCTAAACTTTTACATCAATCGCGCCGGCAAAAATCTTCCGAAAAAGCAAAAGCGCGTATTGGCGAAAGCGAAAGACGAGCTGCGCGATGTTTTTGGACGGAACTAAGGCGTCCTTCGTCTGCATCGCTCACATTTCGATTAAGATCATCGCGATTGTCTTATTGCTCCCTTCGATGGCAATGGCCTTCATACCTCTCGACGAGAAAGCGATTCGCAACGCGATCGGTGATCTGAACGGATTACCCCCCGTCCTCCAACGCGCATTTACGCCGAACGAGAGCAGCTTTGATCCGATTCCAGAACCGCGACCGGGCGACTGGCTCGCTGTCCACAACGAACGGGGACAAACGTTTGACGAGTTCAAAGCGTCACAACCAAACCGGCCGACGCAAAACCAGCATGTAATTTACCTCCAGCCACTTGGAGATTTCGCGCCCGAACACAGTCCCTCTAACGACAAATTACGTGAGTTTGCCGCAGCATTTTTCGGCCTGGAAATGAAAGTGCTTCCACCGGTCAAGATCGATGGCTCGACCTTCAACAGGCGCCGCAATCCCTCCACTAATAATCCGCAGGTTCTCACTGGCGACGTTCTGGACTTTCTCAAAGCCCGCATTCCGGCGGATGCCTTCTGCGTTCTCGCTATCACGATGGAAGATCTATATCCGGAACCCTCCTGGAATTTCGTTTTCGGGCAAGCTTCGGTGCGTGAGCGCGTCGGCGTTTATAGCTTCGCTCGTTATGATCCCGCGTTTTATGGGGAACCGCGGGCGCCTGGTTATGAGATGCTGCTCTTGCGTCGGAGCTGCAAAGTGCTGGCGCACGAAACCAGCCACATGTTCGGCCTCACCCATTGCATCTACTTCAACTGCCTGATGAACGGCTCAAATCACCTGGCTGAAAGCGATCGTCGGCCGTTGCATCTTTGTCCGGTTTGCCTCCGGAAGCTGCAATGGAGCATCGGTTTCGACGTGCTCGAACGCTACACCGCTCTCGAGAGGGTTAGTCGCGCCGCCGGACTTGCCGATGAAGCGGAGTGGCTCAATCGCCGCCTCAGAGTTGTAGGCGGGAAATAGGATGACTCACCGGTCTTTCATTCTTACCGACCTAATCTTTACGCTTCCCGCTCTCGCATTGGCGTTGTCTTTAAACGCGAAGGCGAACGTAGATCTCCAGACCTGTGCGCTCAGAGGATTAAATTCTGCTGAACAAACGTCACGGGCAAAAGATTAGCAATAAGAACACGGCAAAAAGCAGCAGATGAATGCATCCCTGCAATACACTTGTCTTTCCACTGGTGAACGTGACGATGCTTGCCGCCAGGGTAAGTAAAAGCAACGGCAAATTGCCGCCTTCAATGCCGAGCGTCACGCTTCGTTTCGAGATCATTCCGATGGTTAGGACAGCGGGAATCGTCAGACCAATGGATGCAAGCACTGATCCGTGCAGAATATTGACTGACCTTTGCAATTGGTTTTTTCTCGCGGCGTTGATTCCGCTCAATGCTTCCGGCGCCAGCACCATCGCGGCAACTATGGCACCGCCCAAAGCTTGTGGCATTCCAAAATGCTCGATGCCGTTATCCAGCGGAATGGCGAACTTTTCGGCCAATACGACCACGACAAGAAGATAAAGGACCAACATTACAGCGTGATAAGCGATGGAGTGCATCGCGCCAGCGTCGTGCTCCGAAGGGAGTGCCGCGCTT
The DNA here is from genome assembly GCA_003219095.1 of Verrucomicrobiota bacterium. Classification (GTDB taxonomy): domain Bacteria; phylum Verrucomicrobiota; class Verrucomicrobiia; order Chthoniobacterales; family UBA10450; genus AV69. The sequence continues at coordinate 5,569 of QHPM01000279.1, read as the reverse complement.
TTTAATTCCATGAAATACCCGCTGTGCCGGGTTGTCTGAATGAGAAGAAAAATCGCATAAAGACCGAGAGATGTGCTCGCAAGAAAGATTTCCTGCACCGTTGAGAATCTCGGGCCGGACATGGAAGTAGTGAAATTCGGCAGGACCAAACCGAGCACACTCAGCGCCATGATAGTGTTGAGATAGGCGCTGGCCCCCTGCAGATTGTAATGTTGCTCGTGATGACGCAGACCGCCCAGGAGGAGCGATAGCCCGATCAGACCGTTCAGAGCAATCATGATCACCGCGAACATCATGTCGCGCGCAAGAGTCGGATTATTTTCCCCGTGAAGCATCGCCGCCGAAATCATCATCACTTCAATGGCTATGGCGGAGAGAGTCAGGATCAGTGTTCCGTAAGGCTCGCCGCATTTGATCGCGAGACGTTCAGCGTGCCGCACTACTGAAATCGCCGACCAGAGCACGGCAACGAAAAGCCACAGAAAGACCACTCCCATCGCAGCCGGATGCTCAAGGTTTTCGACCAATCGTGTTCCAAACCAAAGAAAAATCGCGGCGGTCAATACTCCGATAATCAGGGAAAACTCCGAGCGCATCAGCGAGCCAAAACGGTTCCGGTTTGGCGCAGTAGTTTTCGATTTCTCCGCCGTCGACATGCCACGAACATAAGGAGCGCGATAATGTCATGCAATCCAACGCCATCGGGAATCTGAGCTCCGATTCTGACCGCAGACTTCTGGCCTCTGCTCTCTGGCTCGCGATTTTTACTTTTTTAATTCTTAATTTCTAATTTTTAATTTCCCTTTCATGCCTGGCGTTTGTGTGATCGTCGCTCACCGCCCGAAACCCGGTAAGGGAGATGAACTGCTCGAATTGGTGCGAACTCGCGTCCCAACTCTTCGCAAAGAAGGACTCATATCGGATCGTGTCCCGACCATCATGCGCGCACGTGACGGCACAATCATCGAAGTCTCGGAATGAAAATCACGGGAAGCAATCGATGCCGCGCACAAAAACCCTGATGTCCTTGCGATGTGGGAAAAATTCTTTGCCGCATGTGATTGTGTTCCGTTGAACACGCTGGCGGAAGCAGACGAAATGTTCGCTGGTTTCGCGCCAATCGATTCCTAGACGTTCGACGTCACGCCTACCAGCAGCCGAAACTGTGGCGTAATCCCACTCGCATCCCCAAAAAACGAAAATTGTAGGGTGTCTCAGTGAGACGCCATTGTTCCGTAAACCGGCGGCTGACACAGCCGCCCTACAAACTGTTCGGAAGTGAGAACGCGATGATCTCGTTAGCGGCGCGATGATTCGACCAGAAGCATTCCCCGTCGAAGGCAAGTGAGCGACACGCAAACGGAACCGTTGCCAGATCTTTGATCTCTGGCGTTTCCTCACTCAAATCCAGTCGCGCGATGGACCAGCTCTCGCCATTCTGCTCGGTCCCGCGCAAAACGTAGATCGTTCCATCGACAAATGTGTGACCGGAAATCTCCGCACCAACTTCGATCGCACGCAAAATGTTGCCGCTTGCGTCGAGTTTCAGGATTCGATGCCTATACCATTGACTCAAGTAAAGGCTCTCTCCGTCGTAACTGAGATATGATCCCGTAAATTCCGGACAAGTGATTCGCTTCGTGTCGGAAAAGCCAATGTTGGGGCCGAACAAGCGAATGTATCGATCGTCGTTCGCGCCTTCGCCGATGGTGAAGCGGATCGAGCCATTAGTTACTACCGCTGCCCACGGAATCCCGGGCGCTTCCGTCTCTTTTACTACTGCCCATTTTGCCGGATCAATCGCATACACTCGCCGCAGATCGCGCGACCCCATCCACAACAGTTTGCTATTCCCTTCCCACGCCAACGCCTGCGGCGTCACAGCTGGCGAAACAAACCGTCGTTGTTGGATAACTCCTGGAAGTTTCAACTTGTTGCATCAATATCAGCTCATGTCGACGAAGACGCAATGAAATGGAAGACGGTTAGATCCTCTACCTTTGTAGTCGCAACTTCGCCTTGATCAACTGAACGAGGTCGTGCGGACTACCTCCGAGATCAACCGTTAGCACCTGTTCTGACGATTGTGGCTCTTCCAAATCCTCAAACTGACTATCCAGAAGCGCCGGATTCATAAAATGGCCGCGGCGGTGCTGGAGTTGTTCGCTTATGCGCGCACGATTTCCGCGCAGAAAAACGAACTTCACTTCCCTACTCGCGCGCAGACGATCGCGATATGCTTTTTTTAGGGCCGAGCAAGCAAGAACGGCGTTTTCTCCCGCGGCGAGGCAGCGCTCGATCAACTCACGCAGCCTGCCCAGCCAAGGTTGCCGATCCTCATCCGTCAGTGGAACGCCGCGCTTCATCTTTTTGACGTTGTCCGCTGAGTGAAAATTGTCGGCCTCGTAAAATTCCCAGCCCAATTCCCGTGCTAAGAGCTGGCCGACTGTGGTTTTGCCTGCTGCGGTCACGCCGAAAATGACAACAATCACACGCAATCCTCACCTTGATGAGTCTCCTTGCCCCCGCGCTGAAGCTCGTTAGTAAAGCGGATAAAGCTTATGAACTTCTCAAGTCGCTGCGATGGTATCAGTTTCAAATTCTCTCGCAATAATGTTCGATCGACGTCCCCCATGCGGTTATCAATCTCGGCCGCATCATTTTTCATCACGACCAAACTTAACATGAAACCGTTCATTTGCCGACAGCCTCAGCTTCGACTTCTCACTTTTCACTTTCCCCCTTCTGTCCTCTGGCTCCTGCTCGGATCTTCAATCTCTGGCTTCTGATTTCCCATTTCTGCCCTTTTAATTTTTGATTTTGAATTTTTAATCCTCCACCATGCGCAACCCAGAAGATCGCAGCTTCATCGGTCATCCGCGTGGACTCGGCTACATCGCTTTCACCGAGGCCTGGGAGCGTTTTTCCTACTATGGGATGCAGGCGTTGCTTGTCCTCTACATGGTCAACCGGCTGCTACATCCCGGACACATCGAGCACATCGCTGTCTTCGGTCCATTTCGCCACCTGATCGAGACCTTTCGCGGTCCGCTCTCAGTCCAGGCGCTCGCCTCGACCATCTTCGGTCTTTACACCGGTCTCGTTTATCTTACACCGATTGCCGGCGGCTTCATTGCCGACCGCTTTCTTGGTCGAACCCGCACGATCACAATCGGTGCACTCCTCATGTCGGCCGGGCATTTCCTCATGGCCTTCGACGCAACCTTTCTTCTCGCGCTAACTTGTCTGCTCACCGGCGTTGGTTGTTTCAAGGGCAACCTCGCGAGCCAGGTCGGTGCCTTGTATCCGACCGGCGACAATCGGCGGGCTGATGCTTTCCAGATTGACTACCTGTTCATTAACGGCGGAGTCATTGCCGCCCCGCTCATCGCTGGCACGCTCGGCGAAAAGGTGGGCTGGCATTACGGCTTCGGCGCAGCCGGCGTTGGGATGTTGATTGGCTTGGCGATTTATCTCGCCGGCCGGAAATATCTTCCACCCGACTCGCCGGCCGTCGAGAAGAATGCGAGCGCACCGAAACCTCGCCTGACCAAGCGCGAACGGACTGCCATCCTCTTGTTGCTCCTGCTGTTGCCGGTATTAACGATCGCCGTCATTGGCAATCAACAAATCTTCAACGCTTATCTTGTGTGGGCACAAGACCACGCCAACCTCATCTTTTTCGGCTACCAACTGCCGACGACCTGGCTGATCACCCTCGACTCAATTTTGTCTGTAAGTTGTCTTGCCGGAGCGGTTGTCTTTTGGCGACTGTGGTCGAAGAAACATCCGGAGCCGGCCGAGATTACCAAGATCAGCATCGGTAGTTTTATCGCGGTAACCGGTTTTCTTTCACTCGCTGCCGGGGCGGCCATCGCCGCTGGCACGGGCGCGAAAGTTCCGATCGGTTGGCTGATTACATTTCATCTCCTGAACAGCATCGGGTTTGCCAATGTCTTCCCGGTTTCGCTCGCACTCTATGCGCGTGTCGCGCCCGCCGCGTTGTCCGCAACCATTATCGGTATCTATTATCTGGCCTTCTTTGCCGCGAATAACCTCGTGGGTTGGATCGGCGGGTTTTTGGAAAAAAGATGCCTGGCAAAATGTCTCGTACTCGTTAGACGCTAAACGTGACTTACATTGCGATCATTCTCATACGGTTAGTGCCCCCCCGCACCTCGTTGGGTGGTGGGTGTTCCATTTTGATTGCGGCCGCACGGGTTGGAATTTTTGCGCCGCGCTCCTCCTTGCCGCCATCGGCCATTTCCTTAAGACTGAGCAAATGATGGAAATGTTGCCTTCATTTGTGCCCGCGCGCCGGGCTCCTTGCCCGTAGACTAGTTTGGTGGCCAAGCGGAAGCGCGGTCAGAGTGGCTTACCCCTTGCCCGTAAACGGCAGAAACTCTTCGCGGACGATCTTTCCGTTCTTCACCGTGTAAACGCCGACTTCCGATAGTTGCATTCGCTTTTTCGAGTTCTTGTCGGTCACATCGGCGTCATACTGCACGACAAACCGGTCATGCGCGACGAATGGACCGTTCGCTTTGAAGCTATGAACCTCCATGGCATTGATCCACCAATCCGTTTTCCCTCGCACCTGATCGATTCCCCGTTTTTCCGGCGAGTCTCCACCGCTGGCCTGCGCCTCCACGCTCACGATGTCCTTATCATACAGCGTATCGAGGGCCTCGTGCCATGCCTGCTTGCGAACTAACTCCACTACTTTCTGCGCAACTTCTTCGGTATTCATTTCTCCTCCTACTTTGGATTATTTCCTGCAAAATTTCTCCAGTTTATCGAGAATGCTCTTCCAGCCCTCGGTGTGGCGATCGCGTGATTCTTCACTGGGCAGTTGTTCGTGCGCGAGCCGCACCTCGGTGCCACCATCACAATCGGATAACTCCACTGTAACCACACTATCCCGCTGCTCCCAATCCTCATCGTCTTCCCATTGCCAGGTGAAAACGATTTTCCTGTCCGGTTGCAACTCGCGGTATTCGCCATGCACAGTCATCTTTTCGCCTTCCGAACTGATCAGGTCCCAACGAAACTTCCCGCCCACCCGCGCTTCCGCCACCAGGTTACGCGTCTGAACATTCTCCGGCCCAAACCATTCCTTTAGTTGGGCCGGATCGGTCCACGCTGCATAAACCCGATCGCGTGGAGCTTTAATGACACGTTTGATTTCGAGCGATACCTTATCTGGTACTTTCGCAGTCATGATGTTTGCTTTTGCGGTCCTTCAACAAATTGCTTTAGCGACGAACCAACAATTTCGGCCCACCCCGCCTCGAATTTGGATCTGGCGTAAGCGGGAAGCTTCGGAAACGTTTCCAAGCCTTCATGAGTCAGTCTCAGTCGCGTTTTATCGCCATCCGCGAACAATTCAAACGTAACTAATGAATCGCCCTCCTCGCCCGCATATCGCCAGGTATAAGCGATCTTCTTTTGCGGGACGACCTCTGTGATTTTGCAGAGGTGATGGTAGGTATTGCCTTCGTGTTCGACGGTGAATTCAAATTCGAATCCCACCTCGGGTTTGAATTCCTTTAAATCGAAATACCAGACA
>QHPM01000214.1 GCA_003219095.1 Verrucomicrobiota bacterium | reverse complement strand
GCCCCCATCCTTTGGGCGCGACAATTTGACGACCACCGCGACGGTGGATGCATTTTACTATGATTCCAGCGGCAATCCCTGGTACCGAATACGCGCTAAAGGCGTCGCCCCTGTTTTGGGTTTAAGGCGCGTTACCATGGATGACCGGATAGACGCAAGTACGCGCGGCGATAGTCTGCTTCGCAAGATCGATTTCAAATACGATCATTTCGTTGCTGCCTATGGTCCGAATGGAGATAATGTCGGCAAAGCGATTGTGGCTGTTTCGCCGCCGCAGATCGCGCGGCGGGTCGAACTGATTACCGCACCGGTGACGCCGTTCGACGAAGGCATAAAAGTCGTCAATGCGTTCTATGGGCCCGGTTCAGCCGGCATGATTGATAGTTACAATTCGAATAACGGGCCCTATTACTTCGCCGCCAATAATCCTTCCGATCCGCATTACAACGACTCCCACAGTGGCGCCATAGGAGTGGACAGCGCGAACTTTAATTTAGGAGGAGCGATCTGGGGCAACGTCACGACCAACGGCGGGAGTGTGAGACCAAATTCCAATATCCATGGCACGATTGATAATAATGTGCCGTTCACAATTCGGTCCTACGCGTTACCGGCGAGTCTGCCTCTGCCTTTGCCATCGCTCACTAGAATTACGGGCAATGTCGCCCTCCTCCCATCCACTGCTGGAAGCGCAAGTAATCCGAACTTCTATGTGGTGTCCTCCTTTAGCGGCGCTTTAACGGTCAATCAGGTCGGAACGAACCAGACTTACGTCGACATTCACGTGACCGGAGATATCACCGGGAGCATCGACGTTAAACCTAATGTGCATGTCAAAATCTATTTCGACGGCAATGTCAGCGTAAAAGCTCGAGACATTTTGAACGAGAGCGGCATAGCGGGGAACCTTCAATTCTATGGAATTAGTCCTTCTGATCCCACGATCACTCAGTCCATCGACATCGCTTCGCCGGGAAATTTTTCGGCGACATTCTACGCGCCGAGCGCGGATTTTCACATAGACGGCAATCCCGACGTAACCGGAGCGATTGTTTGCAAGACATTCTACGAAAACGGCAATGCAAGCTGGCATTATGACCGCGCCTTAGCTGGGCAAGGCGAACGGATCGATTACCGGATGGTCAGCTACGTAGAGGATATGCGCTAGGCCCCGCGCTTGCTTCCGTTGAACTGCCAGGACGACAAAGGAGAGCCACTTATGAACATCCCCGATGATCAAAGGAACCGGCGGATCCTCGTCATCGACGATAATCGCGCTATCCATAATTGTTTCCGTGAAATTCTGCGCGGCTCCGATTCAGGTAGCAGCGCGCCAGATGGAGGGAAAGCGCTTTCCGGCGAAGCGACTTCTGACCAGCGGCGGATGGGTTTCGCGATGGAGTCCGCATATCAGGGCGAGGAAGGCGTCGAATTGGTGCGGGTTGCGCTCGAGAAAGGCCAGCCCTACGCAATGGCATTCGTCGATATGCGGATGCCGCCAGGGATCGACGGCGTCGAAACGATCGCAAGGCTTTGGGAGCTCGACGCCGATCTCCAGGTTGTGATTTGCACGGCGCATTTGGAATACAGCTGGCAGGACCTGGTAAAGCTCGGCAGCTCTGATCGGCTGCTCATTTTGAAGAAACCCTTCGACCTTGTTGAGGTGCGACAAATGGCGGAAGCGCTCACCGCCAAATGGCAATTGATGCGGCGCGGCCGGCATCACCTTGAGGACCTTGAGGCACGCGTTACCGAGCGGACCCAGAACCTTTCCCAGGCCAACCAGGAACTACGCGATCAGATTGCCGAGCGCAAACAGGCGGAGGCGGCACTGCGCGAAAGCGAATTGCGCTTCCGTCAACTGGCGGAAAACATCAGCGAGGTTTTTTGGGTTTCCTCACCTACTGGAGAAGAATTGTTCTACGTCAGCCCAGCCTATGAGCAGATTTGGGGATGGCCGCGCCAGACTATCTACGAAGATCCAAAACAGTGGTTCAAAAATATCCTGAAAGAAGATCGACCACCCGTGGCCAAGGCCTTATCGGAATTGTCCGAAGGCACGAATTACGACTTGGAATATCGTATCCGGCACCACAATGGTTCGATCCGGTGGATCCGTGACCGGCGTTTCGCGATACGCGGCGAAGACAGGCAAGTCGTGCGCACGTGCGGGGTGGCGGAAGACATCACCCAACGTAAAAATCTTGAGGCCGAAATGGCCAAGGCGCGGGATGCGGCTCTGGAGGGAGCGCGCATGAAATCAGAATTTCTTGCGAACATGAGCCACGAAATTCGCACGCCGATGAATGGTGTAATCGGCATGACTGGACTGCTTCTTGATACCGACCTCGATCTCAAGCAGCGCGACTTCGCGGAGACGATTCGCAGCAGCGCGGCGTCCCTGCTCTCGATCTTGAACGACATTCTCGATTTTTCCAAGATCGAGGCCGGTAAACTGGAGTTCGAGAACTTGGAGTTTGATTTGGATGGAGTGCTCGACGGTGCGTTGAGTGTTCTCGTGCCGGAAGCAGGGGCAAAGGGTCTGGAGCTCCGGAGCGAGATTGATCCCAAGGTTTGCACCGGCCTATGCGGTGATCCCGGACGATTGCGCCAGGTGCTAACAAATCTTCTTAACAACGCTGTGAAATTTACCGAGCAAGGCGAAGTGGTGCTGCGGGTTTTTCCGTTGGACGAGACACCGTCAGCAGCAGCTTCTATCAGCAAAACGGCCTTGCGTTTCGAAATCAAAGATACCGGGATCGGTCTGAGCAAGGATGCGCGCGGACGAATCTTCGAAGCTTTCAATCAGGCTGATCAATCAACTACACGACGCTATGGCGGCACCGGACTTGGGCTGACAATCTCGCGGCAGCTGGTAAAAATGATGCACGGCGAGATCGGAGTCGAAAGCGAACCAGGCAAAGGATCAACATTTTGGTTTACGGCGCAGTTTGAAAAACACGCTTCCGGAAAAGCGACGCCAGCGCAGCAGAAACATCAGTGTCTGGCGAATGTTTTGGAGCGGACTCCTTTAAAAAGAACCAAAGCGAAAAAGAATGCCTCGAATGAAACGCCCCGACAGGCAATTCATCACACCCGTATCCTGGTTGCTGAGGATAATGAAGTGAATAAACGCGTCATGCTATTGGTGTTGGAGAACCTCGGCTATACTGCCGATACGGTTGCAAACGGGAAAGAGGCCCTGGCCGCGCTCAGGCATCATCCCTACGACATCATCCTGATGGATTGCCAAATGCCGGAAATGGACGGCTATGAAACTTCGCGCATCATTCGTCGTGAATTCGACCGGCCGCCACGCATTATCGCCATGACCGCGCATGCGCTGCGGGGCGACCGCGAAAAATGCCTGGCTGCGGGAATGGACGACTATCTTTCCAAGCCAATCATTGAAAAGGAATTGGAGACAGCGTTGCAAAGATGGGCGCCGATTCGCCATTCAGAGGCGCCGGTCGATCTGCAACGCCTCCGCGATATTTGCGGCGACGCGCCCGACACCATGCGAATCATCGCCGACCTTTACCTGGAACAAGGCGCGGAACTTTTCCCAGCTATGGAAATGGCCATTCGCAACAATGATGCGAAAGATTTAAGGTCGATCGCGCACCGCCTTCGGGGTGCGAGCCTAAGCTGCGGAAGCAATTCAATTGTTCCATTTCTAAACGAACTGGAGGAATTGGGTAATAGCGGCAACCTCGCGACGGCATCCGCGGCATATGAAAAGGCGAGTTTGGAATTCGCCCAAATCCGCTCATTTTTGGAAAACCATCTTCAAAATAGTAAACACTCGCCAGAAGAAGAAACGTTCGCGGGGGCTTATTAAGGCGAGGTCCTGTTGCGCCGGGCGACGCGTCTGTGGGCAATGCGAGAAAGCCTCGTGACCTAGAGCGGAATTCTGAACTTCAGATCGTCGATTTCGCCGGCCGCCTTCTCCAATTCCTTCACCCGCGCTGCCAAGGCGGCATGTAGCTCGAGAATGCGTAATCCAACCTGGATACGCGCCAAAAGCTCGTTCTTGTCGAATGGCTTGATCAAGTAATCGTCTGCGCCTGCGTGTAATCCTTCTACGATATTTTCCTTGGCGCCAAGTGACGTAAGCATGATCACGTAAACCATTTTTCCGCCTTCACGGACGCGTCGACAAACTTGCAAGCCATCCATGCCTGGCATCATCCAATCGAGAACGGCAAGCGCGGGACCTCGCTCCGATCGCAAGGCCGCCATTGCTTGATGGCCGTCCTGTGCAATAACAGTCTTAAAACCCCATTTTTCCATCAAGCTGCCAATCAGTGTTCGTGAGACCAGATCGTCCTCCGCAATGACAACGGGCATCTGGGCGAAACGTGCGAGAGTTAAGCGCGCGTCGAGCTCGGTAGCTTTCGGTTGGTCCGGTTTTCCCACATCAGAGATCTGCCACGGAGGCGAGAATGGGATATTCTGCGTGTTCGGCATCCGGTGCGCTCCGCCTACGGCAAAACCTCCAACCTGTCAATCGAGGCTACAAAGAGCAGAGGCGCGATCAAGCTTCAGCGATCTTGTTACGAACGGCGTAGCGAATCAATACACTAAATGATTTTAACCCCAGTTTCTTCATGATAGCGGCGCGATGTGTTTCCACCGTGCGCACACTAATACCCAGGACCGCGGCAACTTCCTTGCTACTTTTACCCTCGGCTAAAAGCTGCACGACTTCCCGTTCGCGATCTGTGATCCGACTCTTTTCCGGAGTACCTTCGAGGGGTTTTTTCCCTTGAATATACCGGGCGAAAACAATCTCCGAGATCCGGGAGGTAAAAAAATGTTTATGTTCCGAAAGTGCCTTGATTGCGTCGATTAAATGATCGGCCGCGTCTGTTTTCATGATGTAGCTACGTGCTCCGGAGTCGAAGACATCGTGAACCAGCTCTTCCGCCTCCTGCGCCGTGAAAATCAGCACTTCCGTCTCAGGTGATATCTTTTTGATCTGGCGTGCCGCATCCAGTCCGTTCAGTTCCGGCATTGCGATATCCAAGATTACAATGTCGGGCTTTAGTTCCGCTGTCAGTGAAACCGCATCTCGGCCGTTATCGGCCTCGCCCACGATCTTCCATTCTGGGATCGTCGACAGAAGCGCACGCGTCCCATGACGGACCACCTTATGGTCGTCTGCGAGAAGAATTCGGACCGTCTTCACGACACAACAATTAATCGCCCTTGGAAGTCTTTAGTCGTCCGTTACGGCTGCTACAGGGCCATATAGTGAGCCACCGTTGGAACCCTTTGATTTTTGATACGGGAGAACTGACGAAACTTGGCTGCGTTGCACAGATCGGTTCGCCCATTTTCGCTTCGCCATTTCAGCTTCAAGGCACTCGGGGGCAGATACCATCGCTGAATTCCGATCCGGTCCGCGCGGTCGAACGTTTCCCACGCTTCGGCCCCGGTGCGCGTAATTACAACTTCCTGACCTATGTGCTCAAGATTCAATTGCTGGACTTCCGAGGCAACAGCGTCGTCTTCGGCGATGAGGATTTTCATGTCGCTGGCGATTTGCGCCGCGACTCCAGTGCGCCATGACCTGCGACTAGCTGCGATTCGTGAGCACCTACTTCGGCGGGAACGCCGTTTTGCGCAGCTCCCGTTGGAAATGGCTGAGGACTTTCCTTAAACAGCCAGGAGAGCGCCTTCACCGCCAGCTCAACCAGCAGGAAGGGTTTCGCGATGAAGTCATTTCCTCCAATTGGAGTAGTGAGATTCGGCTCCATCCCACGGATCTTAACGCACAGCTCGAGGCCGCTTTGCCCTGGCATCTCGACATCTAGAAAAATGAGGTCGAAGTGTTCGTGCTCCAGGAGGCGTTGCGCCGCCAGCGGATCATCCAGAGTGACAGCGTGAAGGTCGGCCTTCTCAAGCGCGGAGGAGATGACTTGGCGCGAGATAACTTCGTCGTCCACCACTAAAACCTTCGCCGACGTTATTACTTGGTCCTGGGAATTCGCGGCCCAATCGATTAACGAAGCCAATTTGTCAATGGACTGCGCGATCGTTCGTACAACTGACGGCGTGATCTTTGCCGGCGTAGCGTACAATTCGACGAGCAACGCTTCCAAGGCGGTGCTCAATTGCACGATCTTCTGGAAAGCAAGGATGCTAGCCTTAGCCGCCAGCGAACGAAACTGACGGTGCATCTGAAGAAGTGCAGCGCGACGCGAATCTTCCCGTTCCGTCCTGGCGAAAGCCTGATAACTGGCGCGTAACTTCGCGAGCGTCTCGGGCCACTTGATCAAAAGTGTCGCCGCTAGCTTTTCCTGATCCCCCTCGAGCGCTCCGACCACACCGCTAACGCCTGGGGAAGTGCCGCCCACTCCGAGCTCACGCACAAGTTCGAATATTTTTTCCGGAGCATTCCCGACTTTTGCGACGGACTTCGTTGCCCCTGCGTCGACAGCGGCACGCGTCAAGTTGCTGAGATAAGGATTTGAAAGAGTAATAATTGGCAACGACTGCATGCCCGAATCCGACCGGATATCCTTGAGCAGCTCAACCACGTTTATTACGGGTAGGCACAGGTCGAGAATCACGAGATCGACACCGCCTTTCTTGAGGGTCTCGAACGCACTGGCAGCGTCGCGCGCGACCTCCACCTTGAATCCCTGTGCCTCGAGTTTTTCCCGGTAGATGTCAATGGCGAACGGATCCTCATCCACGATCAGAATCGTTTTCTTTTTAACTGGCGTAAAAATTCTCTTCATGGTTGTGAATCGGAGCTTTGCAGTGTTTGCACAAGTTGCGTAAAGGCGCTCTGGACGCGCGGAAATTTATAGCGAACATCTGCAAGCAACGCGTGTGCCCCGGAGAGGTCGCCTTCGTGGCCGAGTCGTTCTAGCTCGCGCAAAGGTTCGAGCAACGCTTCCAAGGCGGTGCTCAATTGCACGATCTTCTGGAAAGCAAGGATGCTAGCCTTAGCCGCCAGCGAACGAAACTGACGGTGCATCTGAAGAAGTGCAGCGCGACGCGAATCTTCCCGTTCCGTCCTGGCGAAAGCCTGATAACTGGCGCGTAACTTCGCGAGCGTCTCGGGCCACTTGATCAAAAGTGTCGCTGCTAGCTTTTCCTGATCCCCCTCGAGCGCTCCGACCACACCGCTAACGCCTGGGGAAGTGCCGCCCACTCCGAGCTCACGCACAAGTTCGAATATTTTTTCCGGAGCATTCCCGACTTTTGCGACGGACTTCGTTGCCCCTGCGTCGACAGCGGCACGCGTCAAGTTGCTGAGATAAGGATTTGAAAGAGTAATAATTGGCAACGACTGCATGCCCGAATCCGACCGGATATCCTTGAGCAGCTCAACCACGTTTATTACGGGTAGGCACAGGTCGAGAATCACAAGATCGACACCGCCTTTCTTGAGGGTCTCGAACGCACTGGCAGCGTCGCGCGCGACCTCCACCTTGAATCCCTGTGCCTCGAGTTTTTCCCGGTAGATGTCAATGGCGAACGGATCCTCATCCACGATCAGAATCGTTTTCTTTTTAACTGGCGTAAAAATTCTCTTCATGGTTGTGAATCGGAGCTTTGCAGTGTTTGCACAAGTTGCGTAAAGGCGCTCTGGACGCGCGGAAATTTATAGCGAACATCTGCAAGCAACGCGTGTGCCCCGGAGAGGTCGCCTTCGTGGCCGAGTCGTTCTAGCTCGCGCAAAGGTTGGGTGAACGCTTCCACCCCGCAGAAGAGGCTGCAGCCAACGAATTCGTGAGCAATGCGTGCGACTTCGCGGCTTGAATTAGTCTGAATCGCTTGACGATCAACTGCTGCATTTGCTCTGGCTGGTCATGAGAAATGTGGCGCAAGTGGTCGATATCCACCAATATCTCGCCGGGTGTAGTCGAGACTTTGTCCGGTGGAGCTGCGATGAACTGGATCTCACCATCTCGATCTAATGCCGCTTTCAATTCATTCCGGTGCACCGGTTTGCTGAGATAGCCATTCATTCCGGAGGCGAGGCATTTGTCGCGGTCGCCCTGTATCGCATTAGCCGTCATGGCAATGATGTGAAGGGGCGCTTTCCAATCGAACGGCGCGGCGCACTTTTGCTCAAGCTCCCGGATGCGTCGAGTCGTCTCGTACCCATCCAGCTGGGGCATCTGGCAATCCATCAGGACGACGTCGTAACGAATGCGGTTGAGTACTTCCAACACTTCAGTTCCGTCGGCCACGACGTCCGCCCGATAGCCAAGGCTCTCCAACAAACCTATGGCTACTTGTTGGTTTACGATGTTATCCTCGGCCAATAGGATACGCAATTTTTCTCGCCCACGAATCACATCTGTTACCATCGTAATTAATTCTCGGTTTGGTTATGCCGAGCATTTAAGGGGCCAACGGAAGAACTGGCGGCGGTGGCCGACATGTCTGCCACATTGAGGGCTTTGCCCGGAAAGCCAAATTACAGCGTCCCGACGAAAGAGTAGAAGCCGGACGCGAGGGTTTTCTCGGGGAACGCTCCGTCACACCGGAGCTGGTTCTCCTCTCCTTCAGGGAGGGTTCCGATAATGCTCGTCAGCAGGCGATAATTATCAGAACGGTACGCTTTGTGCACATCTGAGTCGGTTTCCAAAGGCCCAAATGGATATCCTCGTCGCCGATGACGACCGCACTGGCAGATTTTTGCTTAAGTCTGTCTTAACCGAGTTGGGATACCACGTTACCGAAGCCGAGAATGGGCGTGAGGCTTGGGAAGCATGGCAGGGCGAGCACCATCAGCTAGTCATCTCCGATTGGATGATGCCGGGTATCGACGGGTTAGAGCTCTGCCGCAGAATTCGCGCCGAGGAAGCATCGGGCTTCGCTTACATCGTGCTGATTACCGCGCGTACGGGAAAAGCCAATTATCTGGACGCGATGAATTCAGGCGTTGATGACTTCATCACCAAACCGTTTGAAAAAGACCAGCTTATCGCACGCGTGCGAGTGGCGACTCGCATTCTCGGTTTGCATGAAAGCCTGCGCCTCGCGAACACGGATTTGGAACGTCGGGTGCATGAGCGCACTGCCGAACTGCAAAAGGCGCTCCGGGCGAAAAGCGAATTTCTCTCGCGTGCCAGTCACGAATTGCGCACGCCGATGAATCACATTCTCGGCTTTGCCCAACTGCTGCAAATGAAGGGGTTGACCGCGAAACAGGAACGAAGTGTTCAACAAATCCTAACAAGCGGTCGCCATCTTTTGACCCTAATCGACCGCATTCTCGGAGTTTCACAGTCGGAGGGAGCGGATTTACATTTTCTCGAAGCAAGCACAACTTTCATGGACGCGCCGGACCCAGCGCAGGCCAACCCGAACAAAATAGTAGTCCACTGAAACCAAATCTTATGGGGAAGCGGTTATGAGCTGCGATCTATCGCGCCCTAGGACCTGCTCGCAAACGAGGATCCGCCGTTGAGCCGGTCGCTGCGCGAATCCCGGTTCGCCACGACCACCAGCTCGCGCTATCGAGAGGTGCCGAGCTGTCGATTGAAATCCATTCGCGAAAGACATCTTCCTGATGTTCGAACTCGCCCGCGCTGGGTCCTTCTTTGAGGAATTGCGCCATGGCTCAGCTGTCAGCAGATAGATGTCAACTTACAGCCGCCGGTGTGGGATGAGTTGGTTTGCCGCCAAACTCGTGCTCGTGAAAGTGGGTGCTGCGCAAGAACGGCACGCGA
>QHPM01000213.1 GCA_003219095.1 Verrucomicrobiota bacterium | reverse complement strand
CGGCGCGCTGGAAAGTTTTTCACGACACCATCGGCACGCTCGCGCTCGGATTGCAAACGCTGCCCAGCGTGTGTTGGGTCCCGCTCGCGCTTTTGTGGTTCGGGCAAACGGAAGCAGCCATGCTTTTTGTCGTGGTCATGGGAACGCTCTGGTCAGTCGTGATCGCGACCGATACCGGCGTGCGCCATGTCCCGCCGATTTATCCGCGGGCCGCGCTGACCATGGGATCAAAGCGTTTGCACATCTGGCTAAAAGTCATCTTGCCGGCGGCGCTCCCATTTATCGTCAGTGGAATGAAACAAGGCTGGGCTTTCGCCTGGCGCTCGCTCATGGCGGCGGAGATTTTTGTCTCAATTCTAACGGGATTTGGACTTGGACAATTACTTCACTACGGCCGCGAATTGAGCGCAATGGACCAGGTAATTGGCATCATGCTGGTGATCGTCGTCATCGGGTTGCTGGCCGACAAAATCTTGTTTTCCCCGATCGAACGTTTCCTCCACCGCCGCTGGGGCACTAACCCATGATCCTGCGCCGATCCCATCCCAACGATAAATTAATCGTCGTCTCACGCGAGATCACTGTGCAAAACGAGCTCGGCCTTCACGCCCGGCCGGCCGCGGAGTTCGTCCGCGTCGCCAATAGTTTTCGGGCCGAGATAACTTTGATCAAAGGTGAACAACGATTTTCCGCGTCCATCCTGATTGACGTCCTGCGCGCCAATCTCGATCGCGGTGCCAGCGCCATGCTCGAAGCACGCGGAGCCGACGCCGAGGCCGCCATCACCCGCCTGGAAAAATTGCTCGTCGAATTTCGGGACCGGAAAGAGGATTAGGTACGGCGGTCGTTTCTCTTTCTGCGAGTTAACATTTGAGCGTTGCATGTGCGACACTGAAATGTTAACTCGGCATTTGTGAGATGAGTCGTCGATATTTAGGTCACCGCAAAGGCCGCGCCACCAGAATTCCGGTGTCCGCACTGTAACGGGAAAGATAATTCGAGAGCCGCGTGTCGATCACGACTCGTCCATAATTATGTGGCGCCGAGGCGTGCATGAAGTGGAGCGTGCCGTCGGAGGCACGCAACGCCAGGCCGACATGTGACGTCGCGCGGAAAGGGGTGTTGCGCCCATCGCGCGAGACAATACCGATAATGTCGCCACTGCGCAGTCGCGATTCGATTGTGGCTACGCGACGTTTGGAAATTTCGTAGAGCGGCCGCGCGGAAACCTGTGCTTCCATTTCCGCGAGGGGCCGAAGCAAGCCGCGATTGTGCACGAGGTAGCGATAATGCCTCCACCCGTTTGTCATTTCCCGGGCTGAATGTGGCACGCTCACACCACCAAGCGAGCGAGTGAGATCGGCAACCAGACCGCGGCGGTTATTGTCGTAAAGCCAATCTTCGAGGTAATGGAGGCGGGAGAGATATTCGCCGGTGCATTCGGCGTCGCGATAACGATCCGTCTCGATGTAGCGCAATAATTGGACCGGCGTCCAATTCGTTTCCGGTTCATCGAGCATGCGCGCGAAGGCGAGAGCGGTTTCGAAGAAGGTCCAGCAATCGAGCCCCATGAAATTGACCGAGGGCGACTCAACTCGGTTATCGATTTCGAGCGTAAAAGAGCGATAAGGTGTTCCCACCATCGCCTGGCCCACCACCGCAGTCCGTTCCCCAATCGGCAATGTCTTCCAGTTCTCGGCTTTCGCACGCGCGACCAGTTGCTCAAAGCGATCCTGCCCTCTGAAGACAGTGCGCATCGGCAACGTCACTGCGCCCTGCAGGTTTGCGCAAAGAGCGACGGCTAAAATTGAAATTAGAATCCCGGGACGCATTTGAACACTCTTTGGCGAGATTAAATAGAGCGCAAGCCGTGCCAGATGCATATCACCTCGGACCGAGGGACTTCGCCATTACAAATCACATTGACACACATCTTCGGTGATCCGCTAAATGATCGAAGAATCCCTCACTTTCGTTCGGGATGACATCCTGCTGCCGCATTTGCCTTCTCTATTGAATCCGGCATCACCGATGCCGGCTACAACGCCCGCGAGATATTTACGGATGCGTCCAAGCTACCCTCGCCGTACATTTTCACGCGATGCAGGATTTATTCGCTAAAAGCGAGGCCGAAAATCTGGAGCGCGTCAGCGCGGCGGCTCCCCTCGCCGCCCGCATGCGTCCACGCACACTCGATGAATTTGTCGGACAAGAACATATCCTCGCGCCGGGAAAGCTTTTGCGTCGCGCAATCGAGGCCGACCGCCTTCCTTCGCTGATTATTTCCGGTCCACCCGGAAGCGGCAAAACAACGCTGGCGTATGTCATCGCCGAGATGACCCACTCCGAGTTCATTCGATTGAGCGGAGTGGAGAGTAATGTGGCCGAGATGCGCAAGGTGGTGGCCGCGGCGGCGAACCGCCTCCGAACGTCCGGCCGCAAAACGATCGTCTTCATCGATGAGATCCATCATTTCAATAAAGCGCAGCAGGATATTTTGTTGCCCGACGTGGAGAGCGGAAATCTGAGGCTAATCGGAGCTACGACTTACAATCCGTACTTTTACGTTAATAGCGCACTCGTCTCGCGCTCGCTGGTTTTCCGACTCGAGCCGCTTACGGTCGAACAGCTCGAAATTTTGATCGATCGCGCGCTGGCGGATTCCGAACGCGGTCTGGGGAAATACAACGTCAAAATGGACGCGGAGGCGCGTCGGCACCTCGCCAAGCTCAGTGACGGCGATGCACGCAAGTGTTTAAACGCGCTCGAGGTTGGGGTGCTAACGACACCTTCCGGAGGGATTGTCTCCGTGCCGTCCAAGTCGCCCCGCGGGAAACCGGATGCGCCGATCCGCGTCGCCCCGGCTGAAGGCGTCATCCATTTCACTCTTCAGGTCGCCGAGGAGAGCATTCAAACCAAGGCGGTCGTTTATGACAAAAAAGGCGACGCGCATTATGACACGATCAGCGCGTTCATTAAAAGCATGCGCGCCTCGGATGAAAAAGGCGCGATCTATTGGCTGGCGAAAATGTTGCATGCCGGCGAAGATTTTCGTTTCATTGCGCGCCGCATCGTAATTTTTGCAAGCGAAGATGTCGGGCTGGCAGATCCGGAGGCGCTTCCGCTCGCAATCGCCGCGCAACATGCGGTTGAATTTGTCGGAATGCCGGAAGCACGAATTCCGCTGGCCCACGCCACCGCTTACATGTGTCGGGCGAAAAAAAGTCGCGAAGCCTACGAATCGTTAGCCGCGGCCACCGACGAGATCGAGTCTGAACAAACGGCGCAGGTTCCCGAGCACCTCAAGAACAAGCATTTTCCGGTCAACCCGGAAGGATAAGATTGCCATCCCGAGCGGACGCCACGGATCCCGATGCGAAAGCTCAAAGGTAATTTCCATGGGATCCCTCGACTTCGCTCGGGATGACGGGATTTTAGCTTGTGCAAAAGGAGCAAGCTCTTGCCGAACGTTTACATCCGCGCTTACGAGATTGGTTTTTCACCAATTTTCCTGGCTTCACTCATGCGCAGTTGCTCTGCGTCCCGTCGGTTCTCAAACGCGAATCGATTCTGCTGACCTCGCCAACCGGAAGCGGGAAAACGCTGGCCGGGTTTCTGGGTGTTTTCGATTCGCTCCTCCGAGAACTTGAATCGAATGGACTGAAACCGGGCGTGCGGTGTGTCTATCTTTCGCCGCTGCGCGCCCTCGCCTATGACATCGAGAAGAATCTGAGGGGGCCAATCGCCGGGATGGGTCTGGAAAAGGAATTGCGCATCCATTTGCGCACGGGGGACACGACCGCAAGCGAACGCACGAAATTTCGGAACCAGCCGTCACATTTTCTCGTCACGACGCCTGAATCACTGGCCATTCTGTTGGCGCAGCAAAGTTACGCGCAACATCTCGCCCACACCGAATTTGTCATCGTCGATGAATTGCATTCCTTCGCCGGCAACAAACGCGGGGCCGATCTGAGCATTTCGCTCGAGCGATTGCAAATGCTGCGCGGCAAAAACAGTCTCTGCCGCGTCGGACTCTCCGCTACGGCTGCGCCCCTCGATTTGCTAGGCCAATTTCTTGTTGGCAAAAATCGCCATTGCCGCATCGCCGAAGCGCGCATCGAGAAGGAACAAATTGTGGACGTTTTTTCTCCAATCCGACGCGATCCTTATCCCCGTCCGGTTACACCGGCGCGCGCCTTTATGCGGAATTGTCGCAACTAATTCGCTCGCGCCAGTCGGTCATTGTTTTTACCAATGTCCGTTCGGCAGCGGAACAGATTGGTTTGCGTTTGCGCGAGCAACTGCCGGAATTGGCCGACGCAATCGAAATTCATCACGCTTCGCTCGATCGCAGTGTACGGCTCGAAGTCGAAGATCGCTTGAAGAATGGAGAACTGCGCGCCGTCGTTTGCTCAACCAGCCTTGAGCTCGGCATCGATATTGGTGCGGTCGATTTGGTTGTGATGGTGGCAACGCCCAAAGGCGTTTCGCGCGCGATCCAGCGCATCGGACGCTCCGGACATTCGTTAAACAAAAATAGTCACGGCATCCTGGTTGCAACCAATGTCAACGATCTGGTGGAAGCGACCGTCACCGCGAAGCTCGTCCGCGAGCGCGCCCTCGATCCGATCAAAATCCTGGACAAGCCTTTTGACGTGGTCGCGCAACATATTGTTGGCATCGTCGCCCTGGCGCCGGCCTCAGCCGATTCGATTTACCAACTGATCACGCGCGCCCGGCCATTCGACGATCTTCCCCGCCAAGAATTCGATCGCGTTTTGAATTATTTGGAGGGCGGTGGTGAAGCCCTGGCAGGGCAATACCGCGGCGTCTTCGGGAAGATTTCGGTCGGCAATGACGACATGGTCTGTGATGTTGAAGCGGCGGCGTCTCGGTTCCGTCGAAGAAGGATTCATTAAGTGCCTGCAGATTGGTGACCTTTTCGCGCTCGGCGGCCGGGTGGTGCGACTGATTGATACCGGCGTGCAGGAAGCTTTCGTAGAGCGGGCGGATGGCCAATTGCCGACCATTCCCCGCTGGAACGCGGCCAAGATGCCGCTCACTTCGGGAGTCGCACGGGCGGTACGGCAGCTACGGGCCGACCTGGCGTATCAACTCCGCCGAGAAAGCGACGCGGTTTGCGTCGACTGGCTGGTGGAGCAGTACCAAATCTCGTTAGCAAACGCTCAGGCGATGGTGGAACAATTTCGTGCGCAGCTCGCCGTTTCGGATGTGCCGACGGGCGATTCGATGTTGATCGAACTGTATCGCGATGATGATTTTTCCCATTATTTTTTCCATGCCCTCATTGGCCGCAGCGCTAATGACGCGCTTTCGCGGATCGTGGCCTGGCGGATGAAAAACCGCAGCGGCGGCAACGCCCTTGTCACAATCGACGATTCTGGTTTCCTGCTCACCCTCCGGCGGTTCCAGGAGCTGACGTTAGAGGATTGGCGGCTTTGTTTCGAGCGCGAAGGCGCAGAAGAGGATTTGCGCCTGGCGCTGCGCGGTTCGGAGTTGGTGAAATGGCAATTCCGCGGCGTCGCTCAAACCGGATTGATGGTGCCACGCAATTACCCGGGTGATCAGCGCACGCGCAAACAGATGCACTGGAGTACGGAAACTATTTTTCGAGTGCTGGAAGCGCACGAGCCGGATCATCCCTTGCTTGAGGAAGCCTATCGGCAGGCAACCCAGATTTTTCTGGATGCGGAAGAGGCAAACGCGTTTCTCGATCGGGTCCAGCATTTCGACTGGCAATTGCGCGAGCTGCCTGTGGTCTCGCCATTTTCTTTCCCGATTTATGCCAGCAAAATCAAAGAAACCATGATGCTGGAAGATCCGACCGTGGCGGTGGAGCGAATTTACCGCGAGTTATATGCACGGGTGCGGCAAATCGCGACAGGTAACGATCTTCGGACAACTGCTACGACCAGATGACGAACTTCAAGGACTACTTCTCCGGTCATGCCGCCGAGTACGCGAAATTTCGCCCGCGTTATCCGGACGAACTGTTCGAGTACCTTACCTCCATTTCGCCACGACACGAACTGGCGTGGGATTGCGCCACCGGCAACGGCCAGGCCGCGGTGGAGTTAGCCCGCCATTTCAACAGCGTCATCGCGACCGATGCCAGCGCGCAGCAGATTGAAAGCGCGGAGTCAAATGATCAGGTCAGCTACCGCGTCGCTCCGGCGGAAGCGAGTGGGCTCGATTCAGCTTCAGTGGACCTGATTCTGGTCGCTCAAGCACTGCATTGGTTCGATATCGATCGGTTTTTCACGGAGGCAAAGCGAGTGTTGAAAGACGACGGTGTCCTCGCAATTTCGAGCTACAAGGTTTTGGAAATCACGCCGGAAATCGATGTGATCATTTGGAAATTTTATCGCGAAACGACCGGGCCCTTCTGGCCGCTCGAGCGTGACTTGGTCGAAACTGACTACAAGAACATCCAACTTCCATTTCCGGAGCTAACGCACCGCCAGTTTGAAATGAGAACGCAATGGAATCTGATCCAGCTACTGGGTTATTTGCGGACGTGGTCGGCCACGCAAAGGTTTATCGCTGCACGCGGCTTTGATCCGGTCGATTCACTCCTGAAGGAACTAGGAACGGTTTGGAAAAATCCGGAAGAGGTGCGCGAAATAAAATGGCCATTGCATTTACGCGTTGCCGTTCGGCAAAGTCGATGACCGGTTCACCGAACCGGCCGACAATCGCCGACACTCATGCTCGATGTTTTTTCGAGCAGGAGCACGATTATGAGTAAGAATAGAAAAGAAAGAGGCGGGCCTCTCGACCCGCCCCTCCCCTGTCTTTGAGCAGCTTCTCCTTAGCTATTGCTCTATGACACAACCCTCAGTTGCTCTTGTTTTGAGAGACAACTTCGTTCAACTTGAAGATCGGTAGGAACATCGCGATCACGATACCACCCACGATTACGCCGAGAAAAACGATCAAAAGTGGTTCAATCAACGAGGTAAGCGCATCCAGCATCGCTTCGATTTCTTCGTCCCAAAAGTCCGCCATTTTCTCGAGCATGGTGTCGATCTTGCCAGTGGCTTCGCCCGCTGCGACCATGCGCAGGAGCATCGGCGGGAAAATACTTTTGCGTGAAAGCGAGACAGAAAGGTTGTCGCCTTTTTCGACGTCGGCGCCAACTTCTCTGATGCTGGTTTCGACGACGTGATTGCCGGAAGAGCCACCGACGATGTCGATCACTTCCAGGATCGGAACGCCGCTGCGGATCAACTGGGCAAAGGTCCGCGCAAAACGAGACATGCAAATCTTATGAACGAGCGGACCGAAAATCGGCAACTTGAGTTTCCACCGGTCCCAAAGCTGTTTGCCGCGGGTCGAGCGCAAAAAGGTGCGGATGCCGAAGAAAGCGCCTGCTATACCGCCAATGAGGAAGTACCACTCCCCGCGAACAAAATTACTGAGATCAATGAGGAATTGGGTAGGAGCGGGAAGTTTGGCTCCAAAATCAGCGAAAATTTCGCCGAAGATCGGGACAACGCGCACGATCAGGAAGGTGGTGATGGAGAACGCGATGCAGACAACAATGACCGGGTAGGTCATCGCCGATTTGACTTTCTTGCGCAGACGCGCGCTGGCTTCGAGGAATCCGGCCAGGCGATCCAGAATTTCGGCGAGTAAACCTCCATGCTCGCCCGCTTTCACCATGCTGATAAAAAGCCGATTGAAAACCAGGGGATGTTTGGCGAGCGATTCATGGAAGGTTTCGCCACCTTGCACCCGCGCGGTGATATCGCTGATTACGGCTCGCAACCCTCCCTGCCGTTTCGGGTCAGCCTGTTCGTACAAGGCGGTCAAAGCCTGCACCAGCGAAATACCCGCCTCGATCATGGTCGAAAGTTGTCGGGTGAAGAGAACGAGATCGGTCTCCTTTACTTTGGTAGATTTCCTACGCGAGTGGCTGGCCGTCGCTTTTCGCTGCAGAGAAAGCACCATCAGGCCGCGGCTCATCAGGCTGGTCACGGCGTTGTCCTCGTTGAGGGCTTCCTGAATGCCGGAGACGATGCGTCCAGCAGCGTCACGCGCTTGATAGGAGAATGTGATCATAAGAAGGTAATTATGAAAATCGTAGCAGCTACGGTGCCAATGGCTCTTTATGTATCGAATAATTCCTAACGAGAGCCGGTCGTAAATTGCTATAAGATAACACCTTACGTGACAGAATTTATTCGCATTTCGCCCGACTGCGCCCTCTGGCACACCTACAACCCAAAATTTAAAGCCGAACTTTTCTCGACTGCTCTCGCAGCAGGAAATGAGCTAACCATTATCGATCCGATCGCATTGCCGTCCGTACATCGGGAAGAACTGGAATCACTCGCTCGCGTTGCCCGGATTTTTATCACAAATGCGAACCACGCCCGCGATGCTGCAATGTTCGCTCACTTTTACTCCGCTCCGATTTTTGCGCCTCTGGAACTGAATGCAGAACTTCCGCTCAGTCGCAGCTTGCAGGACGATCTTGCTATCGGGGCGTTCCGAGTTATTCGAATCGAAGGCGCTGCCGACGGCGAATTCGCCGTTTATCATCCGGATAACGCCGGCACATTGATAGTGGGTGACGCGCTCATCAATTTTGATCCGCACGGTTTCAGCTTGCTGCCGCGAAAATATTGCACCAACCAAAAACAAATGATCCGATCATTACGCAAACTTCTGGATCTGGATTTCTCTCGGATTTTTTTTGCGCACGGGAATCCCATCATGGCTGGCGGGCGTGAGCGGCTTAAATCATTGCTCGATTCATGAATGAGCAGGATGTGCTTCACGATTTCGCTGTGGCGCAAAATCGTGGCGGCGCGTTCGGGCGATTTCTCCGGCTCATTCGCTTTTCCCATACGATTTTCGCCCTGCCCTTCGCGTTCGCTTCCCTGATCGTATCGGCTAACGGGCGACCCAGTCTCAGGATCGTCCTGCTGGTTCTGGGATGTATGATCACGGGCCGGACGGCGGCGATGCTTTTCAATCGCTTTGTTGATTGGGAGATCGATCAGCGCAATCCGCGGACGCGAAGCCGCCATCTTCTCGCCTCCAGGGCCATCATTTTCATTTGCCTCATCGTCAGCAGCGTCCTTTTTGTTTTTTTTACGGCAAATATCAATCGGCTGACTTTCGCGCTTTCGCCGATCGCGCTTGGCATTATTTTTTTCTATTCACTCACCAAACATTTTACTGACGCGACGCACTTTTTTCTCGGTCTCGCGCTCGGGATTGCGCCGGTCGGGGCCTGGATCGCTCAAACCGGCCGGGTGGAATTGTCCCCGCTCGTCCTTTCCCTCGGAGTCGTTTGTTGGGTCAGTGGATTTGATTTGATCTATGCCACTCAAGATTACGACTTCGATCGCGATGAGCGACTGCATTCACTGGTGGTTCGGCTCGGCCTGGCCGCCAGCCTTCGACTCGCGCAGTTTCTTCATTTCTTAATGCTGCTGGCGTTGATTGCTTTCGGGATCATGGCGAAGCTCGGCCCGATTTATTTCGCCGCCATGATTCCGATCGCGGCCGCACTTTTTTACGAGCATCGCAGCGCACGCCAGCTTCATGATCTTGCCGCGATCAATCGCGCCTTCTTCAATTCGAATGCATTTGTGAGTGCGATCTTTCTGGGAGCGGTTTGCGCCGATCGGTTGTTGTAGCCGCAGTAGCCGGGTCGCGGTCAACAGCCGCAGCTACAATCGTTTTCGGACGCGGGATTTGGCGCTTACATCGCGTTCAGCATCGCGACACGTGGCGCGTGTCGCCCGTCTTCAAACTCGGTCGCCAACCAGACGCGCACAATTTCCAGCGCGAGATTTTCTTCGATCAGTCGCTCACCCAGAGACAGCACATTGGCGTCGTTATGTCGGCGGGAAAGACGCGCGCTTTCCAAATTCCAGCACAGAGCGCAACGCACCCCGTGGACTTTGTTCGCCACCATCGCTTCGCCGTTGCCGGAGCCACCGAAAACAATTCCACGTTCGCATTCGCCGCGCGCAACCGCTTCCGCGGCCGGCCGAATGAAAAGCGGATAATCTACCGGCGGCTCAGCCGCGAACGTACCGAGGTCCTTCACCTCGTGCCCAAGTTGGCCGAGCAAGGTCTTTACTTTTTCCTTCAATTTGAAACCAGCGTGATCGGATCCGAGCGAAATCTTCATTGCGTCGTTTAACCGGATTCTTCACGGCCGTGCAACTGCGCGAGTTGCTCCCAGAGTTCTCGTTCGCCCTCGCTCAATTTTTTTGGGATGGAAATTTGCACCACCACATACAAATCGCCGCGCTGCCCCGAAACGCCCGGCAACCCTCGGCCGCGCAAACGAAAACGCTGACCGCCTTGCGTGCCGGGCGGCAATTTCAAACGAGCGTTTCCCTCCAGCGTTGGCACAATGATTTGATCTCCCAGGACCGCCTGCGACGGCGCAATTTTCACTTCATGCACAAGATCGCTGCCCTCAACCGAAAAATCGGGATGCCGCGCCAATCGCACGCGCAGAAATAAGTCGCCGCTTTTTCCACCGCGTTCGCCGGCCTCGCCCTGACCGGCGAGACGAATGCGCTGCCCTTCGCGCACACCGCGTGGGATTTTTACCTG
>QHPM01000212.1 GCA_003219095.1 Verrucomicrobiota bacterium | reverse complement strand
GGATAAGCGCTGAAAGCATCTAAGCGCCAAGCCTATCCCAAGATGAGATCTCCCTGAAGGGTCGTGGTAGACCACCACGTTGATAGGTTACTGGTGTAAGTGCAGTAATGTATTTAGCTAAGTAATACTAATAACCCGTTTGGCTTGATCATTTACTTTTCTGTTACGCTGTAGCCGGGATCGTTGATCCCGGTTCCAGCAGACAGAGAAGATCAAATGATCTCAAAACAAAACTCAGTTGTAGCCGGGATCGCTGATCCCGGAAAAGTTGTAACCCCGAAGCTTTCGGGAAACTTTTCGAAAACCTGTGTGTAGATATCAGAGAAGCACAAGTAATTGCCGATTTTTGATTTGCGATTGCCGATTGGAAATCATGTTCTTTCGAAAATTTTGTAGCCGCGGTCGCTGACCGCGGAGGAATGTCTCCAGAGAGTCGGCTTCGCGCTTGCGTCGCTGCGACAGCAGCGAAACCGCCAGTGCGGCTCCGCACTCTGGTGATCATCGCGCAGTGGCACCACCCGTTCCCATTCCGAACACGGCAGTGAAACGCTGCAGCCCCGATGGTAGTGCGACGAAAGGTCGTGCGAGAGTAGGACGTCGCCAGAACAAAGCGCCCGCTTTGGGAAACCAAATCGGGCGTTTTGTTTCCTCACAATCATTGATTGAGCGCCTCGAACTCATGCGGTAAGAGAAAGAATCAGCGAAAGGATTTTCCATGCTAACGAGTCAAAAAGTGATCGATGCCATCAACGAACAGATAGGCTACGAATTTAGCGCGGAGTTGCAGTATTACGCGATTGCAGCGCACTTCGCGGCGGAGGCTTTGCCCCAATTGTCGCAGCATTTTTTCCAGCAGGCAGAGGAAGAGAAAGGTCATGCGTTGCGTTTCATCAAGTACGTGGTCGATGCCGGCGGGCGAGTGATGATTCCGGCGATCGATGCGCCGAAATCCAAATTCAAGACGGCACGCGACGCGGTGAAGTTGTCGCTCGACCAGGAAATTCACGTGACCCAGCAAATCAATGGCCTGGTGGAATTAGCGCGAAAGCAAAACGATTACATCACGATTAACTTCCTCCAGTGGTTCCTGACCGAGCAGCTCGAGGAAGTCTCCTCGATGGATAATTTGCTAAAGATCGTCGAGCGCGCGGGGAATGATCTTCTCCAGGCGGATGAGTACCTGGCACGAGTCGGTGTCCGAACAATGCCGGAACCGCCGAAGGAGTGACCGGCGTCGCATTGAATCGTTAAAAGCGTTACATCGTCAAATCGGAAAGACGCGCGCGCGGTCGGCAGGAAGATCGACATCTTCTAAAATCTTGCGCTGCGCTTTGGCTGGCTCGTAATTGACTGCATGAAAATGAAAATGGCACTCAGCTCAGTTGCGGTAGCAAATTTGATCCTCAGCGGAGTAACACTCGCCGCCGGGGCGAAGACTTATCAGATCACTGGGACGGTGGTAGCCGCTACGGGAAGCATGGTGACAGTGCAAAAGGCCGCGGAGAAATTCGAAATTGATATCGATCCTGCCACGACAAAGGGCTCGGCCGATCTCAAAGTTGGCGCGAAAGTTACGGTTACCTATGTGATGAGCGCGACCAAAGTGGAGGCGAGCTCTACCGCGGCGGAACCAAGTTCGCCCAATCCAACCTCCTCGCCCTGATTTATAACGAAAACGTGGAGGGACACGCGCCGTCGTGTCCAGATATTAGGGCGGTCCGAGCCGGACTGGCATTTCGGCGCGACACGCTACAGTAACGTGACATTGCATCCATTTTTCCGCCGCTGAAGATAGCGGCAGCTACAACCTCCAGCCGGCCGACACTACCGAACATAGAGCGCGTCTCATTTGACAAAGTCCGAGCCGGACCTGGCCTTTATCAGACAAATCCTGTGAAGCTTTCGTTTCCCCGGATGAGAAATTTCTTCTCATCGGCGCATTCAACCGACCGGATTCAGTCGGCAGCTCCGACATTTACGTCAGTTACAATCGAGATGGGACCTGGAGCGCGCCGCTACCGGTGACCGCGATCAACACTCCAGCACGGGAGTACAGCCCGCGGCTCACGCCTGACGGCAGGCGGCTTATTTTTACGAGTGAGCGTGGAATGGGAACGGAGCAACGGACGAAACCGTGGACGATGACGGAGTTCGAGCAGAAGTCGCGCTCGATTTTGAACGGCCTTGGAAATATCTATACGGTTCCGATCGAAGTGTTGCCAAAGCCGACGGAATAGTGAGGCGCGGCTGATAGGAATCAACAGGCGAAACGCCTATGTTCCCGTTTTTCGCCCATTGCCGGCCGCAAAGCACGCTGAAAGGCGAAAACAACGTGGCTGGATTGAGCAAACCGCCGATCCTCGCTTTTCCCATAATAATAACCATAGTTTTCCGAGGCCTTTAAGCCTTGCTGGCGCAGAAGGGCCCATGTGCAAAAACCCTTGAATAGATTCCGCCCGAGCCGTCTAATCGATCAACTTATGAAAATAAAAATATTTAGTTTGATCGCGGCGGCGAGCCTGATGCTAAGCGGCCTGGCGTTTGCCGGGGCCAAAACCTACCAGGTGACCGGGCCAGTGTTGGAAGTAAACGATTCGATGATCACGGTGCAAAAGGGGAAGGACCGTTGGGAACTCGATCGCGATTCCAACACCAAAGTCACCGGCGACGTCAAAGTCGGCGACAAGGTGACCATAACCTATACCATGACCGCGAAGGAGGTGGAAGTGAAGGCGGCTAAGGGTGAGAAAGGAACGAAGAAAGAAAAAGCCAGCCCCGCTGCCTCGCCCAAGTCATAAGCTTGGGATGGCATCCAAGTCTCGTTAGCTGTATCGCCGGGTGTTTTAATCACGCCCGGCGATCTTTTAATTTTCAAAGGAGTGCGGCTCATTCGGCCTCGCACAAGGAGCCGCGTTCACCAACGAATCTGGGACGCATGCGCTCCCCCAGAAGAGACTGTAGCGTCGCTAGTCATACTCGATTCGCGCGGCGCGGGACTATCTAACCGATGCTCGTGCTAGAGAGATATCTGCAAGGGGAGACTGGAAGATGCAAACGGCACGGTCACCGGTACAGCGGATGCATCCATGGCTCTGAATTTTCCGACTAGCCAAAAGCTGGAACCCTATTATAAAGCAGCGCGATGCTAGCCCGCATTTTCATGACGGCGCTTGATGGGCAGAAAATTAATAGCGGATTTTATTTCGCGGCGGCCGCGACTCTTATCTTCCTGGCGGCGATGTTGGCGGGCCGAAAAGTTCAGCGAAACCTAAAAGCAAAATGGATCGCAACCATCTTCGCCGTCAGCATGGTAACCTTTGGTTTGATCTGGCTGCTGCTCTCGGCATTGAATCGCAAAGAAGCGGAGCCAAGAACGCCGCCGGATTATCCGGCCCCCAGCGCGACGCCCTGATCTTCGACCGGGGCAGGCGCGACATCGACGGGCGCGGGCTCGATCGCTATCACTTCGTAGGTGGCACTGCCATGATCGGTGTTGAGGGTCACGCGTTCGCCGCGTTTTTTGCCGAGCAAGGCCTGCCCGATTGCGGTTTGATAGGAAATGATGTTACGCTCGGGGTCGCCGTCCCAGGCGCCAAGAATAGTATAAGGTTCTTCCTGCGCCGACTCCACATCGCGCAATGTAGCGATTGTGCCGATGGAAACCTGGGAAGTGTCGGCATTGGAAAAATCGGTCCCGCGAGCGCGGTGCAGCATTTGTTCGAGCTCGGACTTGCGCCGCATTAGAACGGCTTGCATTTGCTTAGCCGCTTTGAATTCGAAATTTTCGCGCAGATCGCCGTAAGAACGAGCCACCCCAATCTCCTTCGAATTCTCAGGAATTTTCTTGTTCACGGTCTCTTCGTATTCCTCCCGCCTTTTGTGCAGGCTGCTCCAGGAAACAATGAGCGTTTCCGTTCTTTCTTCCGGCTGCCCCCCGGTCGCCATGCTTTCCAGCTCCGGATATAACTTGATCACGCGCGCCATAAGCGAACGTTTGGTCAAGTTGTCGAATACCGGAGTAAGCAATAAGCGGCGCATTATGTCGCGCGCGGCGCCGACCTCGGAGTTCCTGAAAATATCACCGATGAGCTCACGATCATCGAGCAACAGATCGCGCAAACGGGACGAGCGTGAGGCTTCGTTATGCTGATCGCGTTCAATCGCGGATAAGATCGCCGGCAGAATTTCCGGCGTAATGAGCTCCGGCCAATTAGCGCGTTCGCGGCAGAGCCAGACCATCATTTCGCTGCTGGCGGAGTGTTCGCGCACGGCGCGTTCCAACAACATCCGCAGCTCATCAATTTTCCCATTCTCGGCGAAAATCTTTGGAATTTGTGGAACGAGCCGGGGATTGTTCGACGCCATCATTTGCCAGGCGCGCCTTGTCCAGGCATCGCCGAGCGCCCGTGGCAGAGCTTGCAAAACCCGCCGCTCTTTGGCTGAGGGAAGTTTCGGAAGAATCTCGGGCAGACGCGATTCCTCTTCTGAAATTAAACGCTCGAGCGTGAGTTCGGGCCGCGTGATCTTCAAATCCGGAGCGCGCTGGAGCAATTCGTCTCGTGCCAGGACAAGCTCGAAGGTAAGGGGGGAATGCAATTTCTGATTCTGCGCAGCGGTATTCTCGATTCTTTCCACGATCGGCTGCAATTGCGTTTTCGGATCATTAAATTCGTGGTGGAACTTAATGATCTGATCGAGTGCCGCGGCCTGCTCTTTAGACTGGCGAGTCTGGTTAAAAAATGTCAGGAGCTCGTCCGCACGCGAGACTGGCTCGGCGCGCAATGCGATCGGCTCCGATTTCTTTGCCGGGACCGAAAAATAACCGCTGCTCTTCATCGCTTTCTTCGCGCTCGTCCACCACCGCTTCCATTCCGCTTCGGTGAACAAATCGCCCACCAGCACCTCGCTGATCTGAGCGAGTGTGGCTTTGCCATCGAACCCTTCCAGGACGTTGCGAACGACTGCCGCTGGATCCGATTTTAAGAGCGCTTTGATTGCATCTGGCTCTTTTACTTTGCGCGCGAGAAAATGGCCGGCCGGAATCGGGGTCAGATTTTCCGCGGCGTAAGCGAGCTGCATCGGATGCCTGGCCTTGGTTTTGAAATCGATCACGATCTGATTGAGCAACAGATTCCACTCCGCCACCTGCCCGAATCCCCAACTTTTGTGCAGACAAAATGAGCCGGGGCGTAATCGCTCCAATTGCTCGGCCGCTTTTGTCGTCAACTTTCCTGATTCGACCAGCTTTTCCAACTCAGAATCCATTCGAGGTCGTTCACCCTACGAAAAAGGTTCCGGCGCGCGAGAGAAAATTGGAGGTGCGCCTGGTGTTTCGGATTGCGGCCTTCCACGCAACGTGAAACGGTTGCCGCCGTGCCGACGAGCATTTGGTTTTGGATCACATTTCATATCGGCGTTTTCATCGCCCTCGCGGTTGACCTGGCAAGCTTCAAGCGGCGGCATCGCGCGCTATCGATGCGCGCG
>QHPM01000211.1 GCA_003219095.1 Verrucomicrobiota bacterium | reverse complement strand
CCACCGCGGCCTCGAGCAAAATGCGTGCGCTCACCGTGCGTCCGGCATCTTCTTCCGGATAACGTCGCGCCAGGTCGTGCGCGATCTTGTTCATGTCGTCGGCCGCCTGCGCGAGAGTGACTCCTGGTTTCAATCTGCCCAGCGCCGAAAAACCGGGGTGATTCCCACGGCGGAGAACGCCGTCCTCAGCGCGAAGTTCATCCAGTGGTAAATAAACCTCAGCCAGACGCGGAAGTCCGATCTGTTCTGGAACAACGCCAATGATTTCGCGAGGAGCACCATCGATCATGAGCTGCTGACCCAGAACGTCGCGCGATCCGCCGAAGCGTCGTTGCCAAAGGCCGTGGGTGATGAGCACCACTTTTCTACTCCCCGGCAAATCGTCAGCCTCCGCAAAATCGCGCCCAAGTGTTGGCGGCAGCCCGAGGATTCCGAAGAAGCTCCAGGTCACGCGCGCGGCGCCGATTCGTTCCGGATTGGCCTCGCCGATTCTGCCGGAGAGATTGGCACGATCGCGCCGGAACAGCGCGAGATCGGTAAATCCGCGTTGGGCTGCGCGCCAATCGAGGTAGTTAGGATAACTAACGGAGCCGGATTCGAAAGTCTCGGAGCGCTCGCGCAGAAGAACGAGACGATCGGAATGCGGGTAAGGCAACGGTCGCAGCAGCAGCGCATTAACGACGCTAAAGATGGCAGTGTTCGCGCCGATTCCGAGCGCGAGCGTAAGCGCAGCGACAAGGGTAAAGCCGGGATGCTTAGCTAACTGGCGAGTGGCGTAACGAATTTCCTTGATCATGGACGTTATTCGTTGCGCAACGCGATAATCGGATCGACCTGCGACGCACGCATGGCCGGCAACCAGCAGGCGACGAATGCGATCAGACCGAGGATAATCGTCACGCCTAACATCGTCGTAAGATCGGTGGCACCGATTCCGAAGAGCAGGCTTTGCAATAAACGCGTCAGCGCAAAAATCCCGGCAAACCCAAATGCAACGCCGATAACAACAAGCCGCATTCCCTGGCTCACGATCAAGCGCATTACGTCACCGCGTTGTGCGCCGAGCGCGAAACGAATTCCGATTTCCTGAGTTCGTTGCGTGACCGAGTAACTCATCACGCCGAAAACTCCAGCGGCGGCGAGCAGCAGCGCAATGAGCGCGAACAAACCAACCAGCAGCGCGTTCAAGCGCGGCTGGGCAACGGATTGCGACACGTAATCGCTGAGCGGCCGCACGCGATAGACCGGCACATCCTTGTCGATCTCGTTAACGGCGTCGCGTAAGGCAGCGCCGACAAAACGCGGATCGTCGTGGCTGCGAACGAGGATCATCACCGACTGAATGGCGAATTGTTCGTGCGGGACGTAAATCTGTGGCTTGGGCGCGTCACGCAGGCTGATGAGATGAATGTCGTTCACGACACCAACGATCTCGCGCACCGGCGGATCGCCCGGCTCGGCCGATCCGTTAGGCGTGATCCGTTTGCCGATCGGATCTTCACCCGGAAAGAATTGTTTCACGAAACCTTCCGAGACGATTGCGACTCTGGGTGCGCTAGCATCGTCCCGCGGAGTAAAATCGCGACCGCGCACCACATTCGCGCGCAGCGTTTTGAAATAATCGTGCGTGACGACGTTGACCTGGGCGATCGGCTGCTCGGATTTCGGAAGTGGACGTTCTTGAACGTCGAAGTTAAAAGTAATTTCGCTTCCACTGAGCGGAATCCACCACGCCGCCGCCGCGGAGTTCACACCGGGCAAAGTGGTCACATTCGCGAGCAGCTTCCGAACAAATTCCGCCGCCTGCGCCGGTTTGGGATATGTGCTTTCCGGCAGCGCCACTCGCGCCGTCGTTATGCTAGCAGAATCAAAGCCCGGCCGCACTTGTTGCAACCGCAGAAAACTCTCGCCGAGCAGCGCGGCGCTCGCGAGCAACACTAACGCGAGCACGATCTCGACGACGACGAAGACAGCGCGAGTGCGACGGCCGCGCGCGCTTTCGCTCGAGCCGCGGGAGGTATCGTTCAACGAGTTCGCCAGGTTCGGATGCGATGCGCGCCACGCGGGCAGCAATCCGGCGAGCGCACCGACGAGCAGACTAACGAACGCGGTGAAAACCAGCACGTGAATATCGGGAGAGATTTCGTTGATGCGCGGGATTCTCGGCGGCAGCAGCGCTTTTAGCGCATCGAGTCCCCACGTGGCAAAGAGCAGTCCGGCCAGTCCGCCGCCGGCGCCGAGCAATGCGCTTTCGATGAGCAATTGTTTAACGATTTGCCAACGGCCGGCGCCGAGCGCGGCCCGGATGCTGAGTTCGCGCTGGCGCGAAAGCGAGCGCGCGAGAAGAAGATTTGCCACGTTCACACATCCGACGAGCAAAACGCAGCCCGCCATCGCGCAGAGCATGACCAACGCGGGGTGCGCGTCCGCGACCATGGCGGTGATGAGCGGCCAGAGTTTCATGCCAAGGTTCGCGTCTGAATCGGGATACTGTTTCCGCAACGCCGCGGTGATCGTGTCCATGTTCGCCTGCGCCTGCTGGATCGGCATGTTGGGTTTGAGTCGCGCGATGCATTTGAGAAAATCGTTGCCGCGCTCTTCCGTCATCGGTCGCGAGCCGTCGCGCGTTGCACGCAAGATCGACAGCGTCGTCCAAATCTCCGGCGGGAAATCGCCAATCGGGAAACTGAAGCGCGCCGGCATCACGCCGACGACCTGAAATTTTTCGCCGCCGAGCGTGATCGATTTGCCGACGACGCCCGTGTCGCCGCCGAATTGCCGCTGCCACAAACCGTAGCTCAACATGGCAACGCGATGTCCGGGTTCGTCTTCATCCGCGAGAAACGCGCGACCGATGATTGGCTGCACACCGAGCAACGGGAAGAGCGCCGCCGAAACCGCTTCGCCCTGAAGATGCGTCGCCGCCGCGCCATCGGTCAGAGTCAGACTTCGATTGACGTAGACGGCCATGCTCTCGAAGACATGATTTTGCGCGCGCCAATCGACAAAATCCGGATACGAAACGGCAGAGGAATCCGTCGGCGGCTCGATTCCCTCCTTCATGTCGTAGAGCGCGATCGATACGAGGTCGTTAGGCGCGCGAAACGGCAGCGGACGCAACATCACCGCATTGATGACGCTGAAGACCGCGGTATTCGCGCCAATGCCGAGCGCAAAGGTGAGAATGACGATTCCGCTGAAGAGCGGTTGCTTGAGAAGCGTGCGGAGCGAATTACGAAAATCGCGCATGAAAAATTATTCCGCTCGCAACGCCACGATGGGATCGACCCGGCTGGCGCGGCGTGCCGGAATCCAGCAGGCCAGCAACGTCGCGACCAGCATCACTAGGCCGACGCCAAGGTAAATTTTCGGGTCCGAGCCACTTGTTTCAAAAAGAATGTGCTGAAAAAATCGCGATAATGTCAGCGCGCTCGCTAAACCGATGGTCGAGCCGATGAGCAACAGTTGCATTCCGTGGGACAAAATCATCGTGCGCACCTGTGCTGGCCGCGCGCCGAGGGCAAGGCGAATTCCGATTTCACGAACGCGCTTGAGGGTGTTGTAAGCGAGCAAACCATATAGCCCAATGCTGGCGAGCGTGAGCCCGAGCGCAGCGAATACGGAAATCAAAAAGCTAAGCAGGCGTTGCGCGCCCCACGTCTCTTGCACACGATCAGCCATCGGCCGGGGATCAAAAACCGCCAGCGCCGGGTCGATCGACCCGATAATATCACGGATCGGCTTTTCCAACGTCGCAAGTCCTGATGTCGATCTTACGAACAAGGCGAGACTGGTGCGTTGAACCTGGCCTAATGAGCAGTAGATCACCGGCAAGGGGGCCATTTCATCGACCGCGTGAAAACGCATACGCGCGACTACACCGACGATCTCGCTCATGACGTAGCCTTCGTCATCATTGCCGGCATCGACGGAAATGCGTTTGCCGATCGGGTCCTCGCCCGGGAAATATTGTTCGACCATCGCTTGATCGATAATCACGACCCGAGGCGAATCTTTCGTATCGCGCTCATTAAATGTGCGGCCGCGTAAAAGCGGTGTCTTGAATGTTGAAAAATAATCTCCGCCGACGACTTCGAGATCAGCGCTCAACGTTTGCGCGGCAGTCGGTTGCGGCGTTCCTTCGCGCCAGAAACCGGTTTGCCATCCACCCATCAGCGGCGGATTCGAGCTGACCGCGGCGCCTTGCACGCCTGGTAACGCGCGCACTTTGTCGAGCACGCTCTTGGTAAAGATGCCGATCTTGTCCCTGGTGTTGTAAGTTCGCCACGGCAATTCGAAACGTGCCGTGAGCAATCCGCGCGGTTCGTAGCCTAACGAGAGCGATTGCAATCGCGAAAAACTCTTCAACACCAGCGCCGCCGCGACAAGCAACGTGAGGGTGAGCGCGATCTGTCCAATGACCAGGCCATCGCGCGTTCGTTTCGCCGATGGTGCGTCGCCACTTCCCTGCGATCCCGCTTTCAACGCCAGTTGCACATCGGCGCGCGAGCTTTGCCACGCCGGCCACAAGCCAAACAACACCGCCGTGACCGAAGCGATGACTAGCGTGAACGCGAGCACTGGCAGGTTGAACGAGACTTCTTGAAATCGCGAAACGTTTTGCGGCGCCAGGATCGATAACGCATCGCGCGACCACAATGCGATCAGAAATCCACATACGCCGCCGAGCAGCGCGATGAGAAAGCTTTCGATTAGAAGTTGCCTAACAATCTGCCGTCGACTCGCGCCCACCGCGGCACGAATGGCGAACTCCCTTTCCCGGGCCGCGCCGCGCGCAGCAAACAGATTGGCCAGATTCGCACAGGCGATGAGCAACACGAACGCGACTGCGCCTAACAGCAAATTCAAGTTCGTCCGATATTTGCCGACGAGATTTTCAAGCAGTGGCGTGACGACAGCCGTCTCGCCCTTATTCGTGTCGGGATACACTTGTTCCAGTCGCGCCGCGATTCCTTTCATTTCGGTGCGCGCAACATCGATAGTCACTCCCGGCTTGAGCCGGCCCCAGACGTACATCATCGGATGATGCGAACGGTCCATCCATGCCGGATTGTTGCTTCGCCGCATTAGGGAAAGCCACACGTCGCTGTCCTGCGGCGATGTCATCTCTGGTGGCATCACGCCGATGACAGTGAAGCTTTGATCGTGAAGCGTGATCGGCTGGCCGATGACTTTGGGCGAGCGATTGAATGCCCGCTGCCAAATGTGATCGCTGATTATTGCGACGGGCGGCGCGCCGACTTTGTCTTCGTCTTCGCTAAAAATTCGGCCGAGAGCCGGCGACAGACCGATGACCTTGAAAAAATTTAGGGTGACGGAAGCGCACGAGACGCGTTCCGCTTCGCGACCGGGAATACCGCTGAGATTACGCGATTCCTTATGCGTAACGGCAAGATGCTCGAAAACGGTATTGTCTTTTTTCCAGTCGAAATAGTCCGGCAGCGCGACGGAAAAATCCTGGCCCGGACCGGACGACTCATTCAAAACCATGATCCGGTCAGCATTCGGATACGGAAGTGGACGCAGCAGGACGGAATTGATGATGCTAAAAATGGCGGTGTTAGCGCCGATCCCGAGCGCCAGCGTGAGCACCGCGATCAGGGTAAAGGCCGGCTGGTTCGCCAGCATCCGCAAGGCGTAGCGCAGATCTTGCAGCAACATGCGCAGCTATCTAATCAGAGCGACCGACTCATGCCGTTGGATAACGGGTCGAAGCAAAACCCGCGGTGTGGGAGGGCACAATGATTGGTTGCACCGCGAACTGCCAGATCGAGACAATCGCGCTCAAAATGAAAAGCGCATAAATGATTGTTTCGATCAGCGTTCGACTTTTGTCTTCGGACTGCACGATCAAATCGTAAGTAGTAGCTGTGTGAGTTTTCATAGGCTCTTTTGCGCTTATGCATCCGGCGTGCCAGCCGAATTGTGCTCTCCGTAAGCTTCTGTTCTCGCGTTACTTAAGATGCGGCAAGGAAAATTATCGCGCACGAAATCATTCCGCGCTTGGGAAATGTCCGTCCCGAAAATGGAACATAGACGTGCAGTCTGTGTGCCCAGCAGGTTTGTAACCCGCTGATAAACGAAACCACAAAAAGCGGACAGCATGTCCGCCTAGCGCGCCGGCAGGATGCCTATGTTCCGGCCGCCGCCGCTTTTTTCTTTGTTTTCTTTTCTGCGCCGGCTGATTGCTCGCCTTCTTTTTTCGATTTGCGCGCTTTCTTCTCCGCCGCTTCATCGATCTCCTGATCGATGAGCATGGCGGCATCCACCCACTCTAGATATGCGATGGGAGCCGCGTCGCTTTTGCGTTGCCCGAGTTTCACGATGCGGGTGTAACCGCCATTGCGATCGGCCGTGCGCGGCGCGATTTCATCGAACAATTTTTTCACCGCATCTTTCTGCCGTAGAACCGCAAAAGCGGTGCGACGGGCATGGATTGATCCCTTTTTGCCAAGCGTGACCATTTTTTCTGCGAGCGGGCGGACGGCTTTGGCTTTTGCCAGGGTGGTGCGAATGCGTTGATGCTCGATCAAACTGCAAACCTGATTTGCCAGCAGCGCTTTTCGGTGCTCGGCAGTGCGACCAAGCTTTATCGTTTTCTTTTGGTGTCGCATCGTGCAATTAGCCGACGCGCGATGGTTGTTCTGTGCCCGCTCCCGCTCCATTCGAGCTGGCAACATCGACTCCGACCGGCGTTTCCACCAGACCGGGATCAAATTTCATTCCCAGCCCCAGTCCGAGTGCCGTGAGTTTGTCCTTAATCTCGTTAAGCGATTTCTTGCCGAAGTTTCGATA
>QHPM01000321.1 GCA_003219095.1 Verrucomicrobiota bacterium | reverse complement strand
CCCTTCCTGAACGAGCAGCGTAACCGGGAGGTTTTTGTCGCTAATGATCTGCTTGTTATCGAGCAGCTCGATAAAGCGGTTGTAGGGAACATCCTCGACATTCTGGTAACCACCGTTGCGAACCAGTAGAGCCATGCCGATGAGGCCAAAGGCAATGGCAATAAGAACGATGCCGCGCCAGTTAAAGTTCGGTTCGTTACTGCGCTTGTTATCGCGCTGGGAATTGCGGTCTGGTTGCGCCATTAGGTTCGGTACGCGGAAGTTTTGCCGCGCTAGAAAGTTACATGAGCGGGTTGGCAATGCAATGAGCAGGAGTCACGCCTTTGGATAATTCGACACTGAATCGGGGGTGGCGTTCGATTAGGATGCGTTGAGTACGAGCGGCCGATCCATCTTCCCACAGAACAACGAGCAGGATACTCATTGGCCCCAGAGCCAAGATGGCAGTGCTGCGCAGCGGGGCGAAGCGAGCTGGCACGGTCATTGCGTCGACCGGGCCTTGGAGTAAACTTTACACCCAAATAGCAATGGCCGAACTGATAGCCCAGGTAGCCGATAAAATTGATCGCGCGGTGCAACGCGTGACTCCCTTTGCGTATCGCCTGCAGCGGAAAGGTCGGCGTTGGATGCGACGGGCCATGCGCAAGCCGCGGAGCGTTTCGGAAGGGCCGAATTTGCTGCCGTTGCTGATCCAGGTGCTGGCTAGTTTTTCGAAAGCGGATGGCGTTTTGCTGGAAGAAGAAATCGACTCGAGCCTCGGCTTCCTGCGTTACGATTATCCGGAAGCAGTTTACTCCGAGCTGCGGCAACTGTTTCGGCAGGCGCTTTACGAGCAGGAGGATTTAACGGCGATGGCGCAAAAGCTCAGCGTTCAGCTGAGCACCGACCGCAAGATCATGCTCGGGGTGCAGCTTTACGATCTGATTTCGCAAGCCGGCCTCAAGCAGGAGCAGGTGGTGCAATTTTATTCGTTCATGTCGCAGCTGGGGATGGCGGCGCAGGCGATCGACATCGTTTATCAGTTAAACGCGAGCGAAGAATCGGATCCGGGCGTTTACCAGCGCGGCGCCTCGCCCCTGGAGTCGGTCTCTTTTGGCAACAACGGCGAATCCGACGTGATGTTGAAAAGCCTTAGCGCAAGCGATCGGCTACTGGCATTTCGTTATCACGATTTGATCCTGCTGAAGAATTACAGTTCACAAAGTGTGTCGGTGCGCAGTCGGCCATTGGCGCGGGGCGGATTCTGCCGCATTTATCCGGGCCAACGCATTCTGGTGGGCGACCAGGTGCTCAGTTATCAGGAGCTGGCGCAATATTTCAACGCCAAGAAAAACGTCTCGCTCCCGCAGATTTTCATCCGGGTGAATCGCGATTCTGATGAAGTCGAGCTGGAGCGGGCGCGTTCTCGTGAAGCGGCGCTGGAAGTCACCTTCGGATTAAAGGTAAAGGTGAAGGCGTTGAAAGACGTGGATGCCGAACTCAACGGCACGCGTTTGCGCGCCGGGACATTGGTGGAAGCGACGTTGCAGGATCGGATCGTTTTTCACAACGACAGCGAGTTGGATCTGCTCGATCTGCGTCGCCGCGCCCGGGCTCTGGGCGGCCGGTTTCAACTTAAAGCCTCAAAATCGGAGTATCTGGTCTCGAATAACCCGAGCCTGCTGGAAGCGGACGACATTTTGCTTTCGCCGGGAACGGCGGGCGATGTGTTGCTAAAGATTTTTTGCGATTACGACAAACGCGTCGGCACCTTGGAAGTGCTGGAGGCCGATCGCCCGATTGTGGTAGGCGAGACCAACGTGCGAACCACTTCGCCGTTAAAAGATGGCGACACCATTCGCATCGATGTCGGTCAATTCCTGAAATGCAATTTTTCCGAGCGCATCATCGAGGAAGAGCGCAACATTATTCGCACCCTGGAGGTGAGCGACGTGACGCACCGTTTCGGCAGCGGCGATATTGGGCTGGAGGGAATTTCCTTCAATGTCGCGCGCGGGGAATTGGTTTGCGTGATGGGGGCGAGCGGTTCCGGCAAAAGCACAATGCTAAGAGTGCTGGCCGGACAATTGGAGCCGAGCAGTGGCCAGGTCCTGCTCAATAACCAGCAGCTTTATCCCAATCTCGATCAGCTGAAGCGTTACATCAGTTACATCCCGCAAGAGGACGCGTTCGATGAACATCTCACGATTGGCGAAAATCTGCAGTTCGCCGCCGCCATTCGCTCGCCGCATTTGTCCCGGCGCGACCGGATGCGCCGCCTGGAGGGAAAATTAGTCGAGCTCGGTTTGAGTGAGCGACGCGATGCGGTGGTGGGCACCGCAGTTAAGAAAACGCTCAGCGGTGGCGAACGCAAACGACTCAACATCGGCCTCGACATGATCGGTTCCGCGGACGTTTATCTCTTCGATGAGCCAACCTCGGGACTGAGCTCAAAAGATTCCGAGCACGTCATCGAAATCATTCGTTCGATGGCGCACAACAAAATCATCATCGTCACCATTCACCAGCCGAGCTCGAAACTTTTCCAGATGTTTCACAAAGCCATTCTGCTCGACAAAGGCGGGCGACTGGTCTTCTTCGGAACCCCGACCGAGATGCTGCGCTATTTCGCGGAGGCGGAACATCAACACCAGTTCGGCGCTGATTTGGGCGCGTGTCCATCGTGCGGAACGACGCGGCCCGAATTTATTTTCGATGTTTTGGAAACGCCGCTGCGCGATCTGAGTGGCGACATTATTTATGAGGAGAACAATCGCGGCCAACTGGTGCCCTCGCGGCGTTACGCACCGGAATTCTGGCGGGATAAATATGAAGCATTCCGATTGATCCAGGATGTTAAGCAAGTTTCCTTGCGCAAGGAACCGGTGGCGCCGTTGCCAAGCGCGCCGTTGCAAAAGAAAAAACGAGTGCCGTTTCGCTGGCACGACGAATGGACGCAATTGCGTACCTTGCTCAAGCGGGCCTTCATCAGCAAGCTGCGCAACCGCGCTAATCTCTGGATCACAATTGCTGGCGCCCCTGTCCTTGCGCTCGTTACCGGCACTTTGCTACGCTATTCCGACAGCGGGACCTACGATTTCGCGTCGGCGTTTCACATTCCGGACTATCTCTTCATCGCCTTGCTCGTAATCATGTTTCTGTCGCTCGCCAACAGCGCAGACGACATTATTCGCGATCGCGTGGTTCTCCAGCGCGAACGAAATCTCGATGTCCGTCTGCCGTACTACATTTCTGCAAAGGTAGCTTCACTCGCCGTCTTCGCCTTAGTCCAATGCATGCTCTTTGTTCTTATCGGCGACTACATCTTGGAAGTGCGCGGGATGTTTTGGATCCATTTTGGATTAATGTTCATTACCGCGTTCGGTAGTCTCGCTCTCGGACTGGTTATTTCTTCGCTGGTGTCGGACGCGAAAGCTGCAGTCAACATCATGGTTTGGGTCTTGATTCCACAAATTCTGATGAGCGGCGCCCTCATCAAATTCGAGACCATGAACCGCAACCTTGATTTCCGTTATTTAATGCAGCGCTGGTTTTCCGAACATCCATCGAAAGAGGAAAGCAAAAAAATGGATAGCAAATTGGCAGTGCCATTCGTCTGTCAGTTCATTCCCATGCGCTGGTCCTACGAGGAAATGATTGTGGCCCAGGCGAAATTGAACCCGATAACGCGCCGGCAGGACCGAACGCAACGCGAAATCGATCGCATCGTGGCCGAACACAACTCGCGCCCGGAAGCGGTAGAACGGTTAAACGACTTGAAGGACACGCTGGCGATGCTGTCGGGATTGGAGGCGAAAACGCCGGACGATCTGGATCGTTATTTGAAATTGATCGATGAAGTGCTCTATCGGAAGCATCCGTTTGACCACGCCCGATTTAATGAAGCGAATGGTCCGGTGACGGCGGAGACGCTTTACTTAAATCAGAAAGTTTCCGATCTGATTTCAAATGCGGAGATGGAACAGAGTGATTATCGCCGCGGCGGAAGACCCAATGTGTTTTTCGGTCAGTATAAGCGGTATTCTTTAGGCAATTGGTTCGGGCCGGATCTCCGTTTCCAAATTGATGTTTTCGTCTTTAACACCATCGTCCTGATCGGATCGAGCCTTGGGCTGCTCGGGTTGTTGCATTGGATTTTGCGGCGGCAATTGGAAGTGCGAAGGGGTTAATCATACTCCGTCATTCTGAGCGGAGCGCAGCGCAGTCGAAGAATCGCGCGCAAGTTACCTTTGAGATTACGAAACGGGATCCCTCGACTTCGCTCGGGATGACAAAATCGGCGAAGCGCATAACATCGTAATATGGCCACAAAACCCCGTCTGGCGCGCTTGATTGTCGCCCCCAGTGATACCGATGCGGATATGCTTTACGCGACGCGAATTTTCATCGGCGATCCGTTCATTTTTCTTCAGCAAAACGGCAAGCGCACCCTGGTCCTAAGCGATCTGGAGGTCGATCGGGCGAAGAAAAATGCAAAGGCGGACGAGTTTGTCATGTTCAGCCAGCTCGAACGCGAAGTGCAGGGCAAGGCAAAAA
Source organism: Verrucomicrobiota bacterium (assembly GCA_003219095.1). Lineage (GTDB taxonomy): Bacteria > Verrucomicrobiota > Verrucomicrobiia > Chthoniobacterales > UBA10450 > AV69. Next base: position 778 of record QHPM01000321.1, on the reverse strand, counting down.
AACCGCCCCCCTACGAAAAAGTGCTGGCGCATTTTCTAACGAAACGTGGAGTAAAGCGCGCAAGGGTGCCGGCTAATTTTCCGCTGGGCTTTGCTAATGCGATTAAGCAGAAGGGGATTGCGTTGGAAACAAACAACGGCCTTTTCTGGCCGGCGCGGGAGAAGAAAACAGCAGAGGAAATTCGGCTGCTCGAGCGCGCGTTGCGGCTCACGGAAACGGGAATGAAACGGGGGATGGAAGTTCTGAAGGCGGCAACGGTGGGAGCGGGGAAAAAATTGAAATGGTCCGGCAAAACGCTGACTTCAGAAATGCTGCGCGCGGAAATAGACAGCGCGATTTTGCGCGCCGGCGGTGTCCCGACGAACACAATCGTGGCCGGCGGCGATCAGGCATGCGATCCGCACGAGCGCGGCTTCGGACCGCTCTATGCGAATTCATTGCTCATTCTCGATATTTTTCCGCGCGAGGCCAAGACCGGCTACTGGGGCGACATGACGCGAACAATGGTGCGCGGTCGCGCCAGCGAGCAACAGCGCAAGCTTTGGGAAGCGGTTAAGGCGGGCCAGGCGCTGGCCTTGAAGCGAATCAAAGCGGGGATAGACGGAATGAGTATTCACCAGGCGATCACTGAGCTATTCGATCGGCGCGGCTTTCCAACCGAAGTACGCGACGGGCGCCGCGTCGGATTTTTTCATGGAACGGGCCACGGCCTCGGGCTTGAGATTCACGAGTATCCGCGTTTACAAAAAGTCGTGCTGAAAGCGGGACAATGTCTCAC
>QHPM01000278.1 GCA_003219095.1 Verrucomicrobiota bacterium | reverse complement strand
TAAGCATCCGCGCAGCTGCGGCGGAATTAGCAAAAGCGGCGGACCATCTCGACGTGCTGGTGAATAACGCTGGCATCATCGTTGATGGCGATGATGCGATCTTGAAAGCAACACCGGAACAATTCGAGAACACGATCCGCACCAATACTCTTGGGCCGCTAATGGTCGCACAAGCATTTCAGTCGATGCTCGCGAAATCTTTGGCGCCGCGCATCGTCAATGTCTCGAGCAGCGGCGGACAATTGCACGATGGCGCGGATGGCTGGTCGCCGGTTTACTGCGTTTCGAAAACGGCGTTGAACGGCGTGACTTCGCAGCTTGCGGCTGCCCTGCCGAAATTCGCGGTGAATTCAGTTTGTCCGGGCTGGGTTCGCACCGATATGGGCGGAGCTAACGCAACTCGCTCGGTCGAAGAAGGGGCGGATGGAATTGTCTGGCTCGCGGCCGAAGCCCCGCAAAATCTCACGGGCAAATTTTTGCAGGACCGCAAAGTAATTCCGTGGTGAGAGGCTGATTCCCACTAACGGTCATCCCGAGCGAAAACGCCAGTCCGGCTCGGACCGAGGGATTCTGTCAAAGTTACGTTTATGCTTCCGCAACGATTGCTTTTGCCGCCAGCTCTACTTCGCTTAAACCTTCGTAGGTCTCGGCGACGATGTGATCGACGACCGCTTTGATATCGTGGGTCCGTTCCCAGACTGCAAGCTGCCGGTCTGCGCCCGTGCCTTCATGTAAAATCCGCTCGATGTGGTTCATCTCGCGCCGGCTGCCCAGCTCGGCTACTTCATCGGCCACGAACTCGATGAACTCGTGAATCAGGCTGCGCGTCTCCGTTTCGCGTTCCTTGCCGAAATCGATAAGCTTGCCATCGATTCCATAACGCGAGGCGCGCCAGCGGTTTTCATCGAGCAAACGACGCCGATAAATCCGGAACGTGACATTTTGCCGGAGCAACTTGTGCAATTTCGAAATCAACGCCTGGATAAGCGCGGCGATAGCGAGGGTATCGTCCACCCGGCTCTGGGCGTCGCATACCCGAACTTCTAGCGTGTCGAAAAAAGGATGAAGGCGGATATCCCACCAAATTTTCTTGGCGTTATCGATGCAACCGGTTTTGACCAGCAGTTTGCAGTAATCGTTGTACTCGGAAAGCGATTCGAAGGAATCGGGGATGCCGGTGCGCGGAAAACGCTCGAACACTTTCAGCCGATAACCTTTCAATCCGGTGTCGTGCCCAATCCAAAAAGGCGAGTTAACCGAGAGCGCGTAAATGTGAGGCAGGAAGTACCGCGCCTGATTCATCACGTGGATGGCGGTTTCGCGATCGGGAATCCCCACATGCACATGCAACCCGAAGATGAGATTAGCCCGGGCCAGCAATTGCATGTCGCGCACAATTTCCTGATAACGCTCGCCCGGCGTAATGAGTTGGTCGCGCCAATGTGAAAAAGGATGCGTGCCGACCGACGCGATCTTGAGCTTGCTGCGCCCGGCCAGCGCGGCCAGACGACTGCGCAGCTCGGTTACGTGATTCCTGGCATCGTCGATGTCGCGGCAAATTTCCGTGCCCAGCTCAACCACCGACTGGTGCATCTCGGGCTTGATCTGCTCCTTAAGTGTAACTTTGCCGTCTTCGAGAATTTCGTGAATGTGTGAGCGCAACTCCCGCGACTCGGGATCGACAATGGCAAATTCCTCCTCGATCCCGAGCGTGAAGACGTGATCTTTGGCGCTCATGGTGTCAGCAATGTTGTGCTAATAATCCCGCATTGTCATCCCGAGGTCGCCGTGGCGACCGAGGGACCTCGCAAACGTTCGAGAAGACAATCGTGAGGTCCCTCGCGGTGGCTCGGAATGACGACCGGCGGGGGCGCGATAACGTGCGTTCAATGAGCAAAAATGTGAACGACAATCTTGTGAAAACCGGTGATCCCGGAAGTAAATGCACGGTTCTCTTCGAATTCCTGTACTTTGCCTTCGCCATCGGCCGCACGCACAACCAGCGTGTAATCGTCGCCATCTTCCGGCTCCCAGTTAAAACTCCAGAGCGCCCAGGTTAATTTGGTGCCCGGATAATCGATCTGAGCGTCATCCCAACTTTCGCCGTCGTCCGCACTGAATTCCACCCGGGAGATTCCTCGTGCCCCGCCGTAAGCGACGCCTTTGACCGGAATGCCCTTCGCCGCATCAGCCAACTTAATCCACGATTCGTTATAAGGAACGTCGATGCGCGAGCGCGTGGGAACGATGAAATTCGGACCCCAGCCCTGGGCCTCGTAGAAACCCTTCGCGTCTGCTTTCGTCACTTCGATGCGAGTGAGCCATTTCACATGTTTTTCGCCGAAATAACCGGGCACGATGGCGCGGGCGGGAAAGCCGTGTCGATCCGGTAACTTCACTCCATTCATCATCAAGGCGACCAGCGTGGCCGGGTCCATTGCTTTCTGGAACGGAACCGTGTCGGTGTAGTTATCAACGCCGTGCAGCCGCACTCTTTCCGCGCCGGGAAGTGGAGAGGCTGCCTCCAACAAATCTGCCATCGGGATCCCGCGCCAAACTGCGTTACTCATCAGTCCGGCGTCGAGTCCGTTACTGATGCACATTAAAGTCGTTTCCTGATCGACCATCTCCATAGTCTTGAAATCCAGCAGCCGGTAGGTGTGTGGATGGCGTACCAGGCCGGTCACTTCGAGATGCCAGAGGCCTCCGTCCACCCTCGGATCGACTACGTTCTTAGTCACGCAATAGAACTGCTCGTTCGGGGTAATCGCCTGGAGGCCCGCGCCTTTGTATTGCGTGCCGTCATAGCTGAAGGTCGCGATGCGAAAGAGTTTGCGCGCGATGGCGGCGCCTCCGCCCGCAAGGAGAAGGCCCAGCGTTCCCAATAAAAATGCGCGCCGGTCCAGGTGCGGCGTAAATTCAGGAGGGCCCGGGGTCTTCGCTGGCCCACGACTCGTTAGAAAAGCAAAACCAAGCACAAGGGTGCGTTCGAAGAAGAGAAACGAAATCGCCAGTCCCAGCAGCGTGATCAAACGCGCCGCGTCGATTGGCATTCCCCCGTAATGGGTCCCGAGTACCGGCCAGAGCAGAACGGCACTAACCACTAACGGCAGCGCCACGAAAATGAGAAAGCTCCAGCGATACTCAATGCGCTGGCGTTTGCGAAGAATGAGCCCATAAACCATCCCGCCCATCGCGCCGAGCAGGATTTGGCCGAACATCGAGGAACTGACGCCGAGCTGTTTCAAATGGTTGTAGCCGCCGACGCGGCCCATGATCCAAAAGAACGGTTTCGGTGAAATGAAAACGCTGAGGCGATCGCCCAGGATCACCAGCGGAGTCGCAATTTGAAAGATCCACGCCAGCAAAAGCATCACCAATGTCATGGCGATTCCGGCAACCAGACCGGCGAGGAGACCGCAAAGCGCTGCTTTGGATCGGCTCATCATAACTCGTGCGACTATGAGCTGTAGAGACGCTTATGCCAAGCGCTGGCTGCGTGTAGCACAGCCATCTTGGGGTGGGGCCGACCGCTCTTGGCGGTCGATTACTATCGCCTAGCAGACCAGACGTGCCTGATCGCTCGCCGCTGTGCCGAATCCTTCGACGGCGTCTTGCAACCAGCAGGCACCCTTATCGCTCGAGCGCAATTTTCAAAAAGGTCGCCAGAATCCGAAAACTTGCCACGAAAGTCCCGCGCAATGTTCCGGAAACTTTCGAGACCCCGCCTTTGCGGCATCGATGATCAACCGGGATTTCGAGAATGCGTAAACCGGCGCGGGCCGCTTTCATCTGCATCTCAAGGTTCCAACCGTAGGTTTCTTCGCGCATTGCGAGCTTCTCGAGCGAGCCGCGGCGGATAGCGCGGAACGCACACATGTCGGTGTAGCGCACCCCGTAAAGCGTGCGAATCAAAAACCCCGCGAGATGTCCCGCGAAAATTTGCTGCGCGTTCATGCTACCGGGCTCGCGTTTCCCGCGGGAGCGCGAACCAATGACAAAGTCGTGCGTACCGCTGATGATCGGCTCAACTAGAGTCGGAATGAAACCGGGAACGTCGCTGCCGTCGCCATCGAGAAACACGATCAAATCGCATTCCTGGGAAACCGCCGCTGCGCCCGCCGCACAGGCGCGACCGTATCCGCGTGGCGCCCAAACGACTCTTGCTCCCGCGTTTCTGGCGCGTTCCGCCGTTTGGTCTGTACTGCCATTGTCAACGACGACGGCTTCGCGCGGAATTTCCGTCGCGATTACTTCACGCACCACCTCCGCGATCGGCTCTTCTTCATTCAGAGCTGGAATGACAACGGAAATCCACACCTTAAATCAGGTAACCGATTGTTCGAGAAGAATCTGCTCTAGCAATTCCAATCGGGTGCCTGGCGGCAACGCACCCGCGCGCGAGAGCGCGATGTAAAATTCCGAGCCCTGCGATAGATGAAACGCCAGTTCCTTGAGCTGAATGAATCCAAGCTCAAACAGGTCGCGCATCATCAGCCGAAAGGAAGCCGGGGTGAAACACCATTCATGGACATCGAGATAACTCCCGCGCTCGCCCACATCGCGGATCGCTTGTTTCGCTTGCTCCAATGAATGCACAAGCTTGAACTCGCCTTTCTCCTTTGCGTCCCAGGCAATTCGATCGCCTTTGCGTACGACGGTAAGAAAATATTCGGCCGCTGTTCCCGCCGAATGAACTTTCTGCGGGTTGCGCGCGACATCGATGACCCGCCCGATGCCGGTGAGGGGTCGAAAGCGATCGAAACAGTAGCGCTTGTCGGGCACCGCCAGCGAGAGGACGCCATCTTTTTTTAAGAGCGAATCGCAATCATTGAGGAACCCGATCAGGTCGGTGGTGTGTTCGAGCACGTGCGAGCCGATGATCCAATCGTAAACGTGGCGGCGACCGATGAGCTCGGTGTAAGGCCGGCCATCCCAAACGAAATCGACCTCCTCGATATTTTCGACGTCGATCCCATGCGGCCGATATTTTTCGATCAGCGCGTTTTTGTCACAATGGTCGAGCACATGAACACGAAAGCCCTGCTTTTTCGGCGCCAGCGGAGCGCAGCCCGCACCAATCTCTAAGCCCAACCCGTCGCGCTTGATGTGCGACAGGATAATTTCTTCGCGAGTCATCATATCCGGACGCGATGAACGATACCTTTGTTCCGCAAAATTTCCGCGGCCTCGCTGAAATAATCGCGCACGCCGGCTTGCCCGCGAATCCAATCGAGGTAGCGGCCGAGCCCTTCACCCAGATCGACCTCTGGGACATATCCCGCAGCCCGAATTGTATCCGTCCCGCTGATGAGATGCCGCATTTCGCCAGGACGAAATTCGCCGTTAATTTCCGGCGCGATTGTTATTCCGAGCGCATCCGAAACGCGCTGTGCAATCTCACGCATAGTCACGCCTTTGCCGCTCCCGACGTTAACTGGCAGGCCATCGAGCGCGTCGGTTTCAGCGGCGAGCAAATTTGCGCGCGCGATGTCCTCAACGAAAGAAAAATCGCGTGTCTGTTCCCCATCTTCATAAAAGACCGGGGGCAGCTTATTGACCAAGCGGGTGCAAAAAATCGCGATCACGCCGGTGTATGGATTGAAGATCGATTGTCGCGGTCCGTAGGTACAGGAATAACGCAGCGCCACCGTCGGGATCCCGACTTGCCTTCCCCAGAGCAAGGCCAGCTTTTCCTGATCGACTTTCGTTAATCCATAAACTGTTTCTCCGCCAACCGGTGCCTCTTCGGGCGTCGGCACGCTCGTGGTCGGTTCATTGCAGAGCGGGCAGCGCACCGACCAATCGCCGCGTTGCAGTTGTTCCACCGGCCGAACCTTTGGAAAAACGAGACCGTGCTTCGGGCATTCACCCGCGCCTTCGCTGTAAACTGCTTGCGAACTGGCGACGATAACTTTTTTGATCGGAAAATTCTTCTCGCGGATGAGTTCGAGCATTTGCGCGGTGCCCAGTGAATTCACCTGCACGTATTTTGCCATTTCCGGCATGTAACCGCCGTAGGCCGCCTGATGAAAAACGATATCGATGCCAGAAAGCGCGCGCTCAATCGTGGCATGATCGCGCAAATCGCCCTGCACAAATTCGGCGTCGCGGTTGATCCAGGGCGGCCTGCCGCGTTTATGCGTGTTCGGCTCAAGGTTATCGAGAATCCGCACCTGCCAGCCTTTGCGCACCAGCAAATCAGCCACATGAGAGCCAATCAGGCCGGCACCGCCAGTAACGAGAGCGCGTTTCATTCTATGGTAGAGGCGGGCGCCGGCCAGATTCGTTCCCGCCCTTCGCGCGTAATTAGCCGCGACAAAAATTTGCTGGTCGCGGGCGCGACCGCACCGCGCGAATTTGCCCCCAGCAATTCCTCGCACAAACGCCGAAGCATCGCTCCATTGTCTACATCATAAAATTTCGGCAAGAGATGCACGTTCAATCCGATCTCGCGCGCGCGTTCCAGCGTCTGAGCAAAGACCCGCTCCGTGCTCCAGTCGATCTCCTGGAAAAGGTGGCGATAAAATTTTTTCATCCCAATCAAATAATAACCGCCATCATCGGAGGGCCCGAGCACGATGCCATCGCCTGCGCCCTGCAATTGTCTCACCGCCTCGCGAAAAGCGTCCGTCGTCGCGGTTGGACTATCCGAATTAATCAGGCAGCAGGATTCGAAACCGACATGGAGCAAATCGTCGGCTGCATTGATTAATCGCTCGCCAAATCCATCGCCACGTTGTGGAATCAAATCGAAATCAACTGGCAAGATATCCGCATACTCCTTTTCACTGCGCGCGGGAGTAAAAACGCCAACGCCCTTTGAGTGTTCCCCCGCTTCCGAGATCGCAGCGGCGATGTCGCGCAAGAAACAAATGTTGAGTTCGGCTGCTTCCCTGGGCGTAAGCGGTGGTTATAACCTCGTGTTCACTGCCCCCGCCCGTGGCACTTTTGTCATGATTGCGAGCGCACATTGGCCTGTGGAAACTTGGTTCCCCCGTTGCCGATCGAGAACGCGATGCATTCGCGCGTCCTCTGCGTTGCGCAAACGCTCGCGTCAACCCTTTTCGCAGAGCGCGTACTGGTAACGGCCAACCCGCCAGGTTTTCATTCGCGACCACGGCTGGGTAGCGAACAACGCACAAAAACGGCGATACGGAAGGACTGTAGCCTTTATTGGCTCTCCATATTGGCGCGAGCATCCATTTACGCGGGCGAGTACCCGCATTGTTAACAAGGGGATCGACGCCGAAAAAGCGAAGCGCGGCTCGGCCACGAAACATTTGCCTCCCAAATTCAGAACACGAAATATTTCAGCGACGGCGCGTTCTCGTTCCGGCAAAATTGTGAAAAGACGAGAAGCGACCAATTGGCTAAAGGAATTATCCGGTTGCGAAAGATTGAGGACATTTCCCCACTCAAAAGCACAGTTGGACAAAGCCTTCTCCATTGCTTTTTCACGCGCGTATTTCACTAGCTCCTTCGAGCTGTCGACTCCAAGAACCGAGATTTGCCGAAACCGCCATGCCAGGGTACGGGCATAAAACCCCGGGCCACAGCCAAGCTCCATTACTTTGGAACTCGCCGGTGGTTCCCCGGCGGGCCAAAACGCACGAATTATTCGCCCGGTATCATCGCGGAAAACTTTTTCGCGGCAAAAAATGTAAATCCATGCCGCTCTCTCAAACAGATTATCGGCTTTCTCGCGTGCATTAACGGGTTTTGGTTCGGAAACCGCGATTGTTGCCGCTGATGGCATGATCGGTTTGGCGAGTTGATTCATTTCGCGGTCCAGCGATTTGTTCACAGCCTCTCTGTTATTTTTAGGTGTGATTCAAATGAATTCTTCATCTTCATCGCGCCAATAACAAGGCAGTCGCTGCCATTTCTCCTCCCATGCTTCCGGCAAAAAGAATGTGAACAAAATCGCCGCGGACGGCTGCAATCTGCCCATCACCGAAAGGCAGGCGCTTTTTGTTGTGAGTTATTGGAAGTTGTTCGCTTCCTCTTATGCAATCGGCTAACAGCATCGGTGTGAAAATTTCGCTCCTGAGCCGGGGACTGGCTGTTGCGATTTTGAGCAGCCCATTTTGGACTGGTCCGGCCCGCGCTTTGGCGCGTGAACCGTTGCCAGAAATCTCGCTGATCGATCTGCAAAAGATTCTGGCCAGCAAAAAGTTTGTCGATCTTACCCATGACTTCGCGCCCGGAATTCCGCATTGGTCTGGTTTTCCGGACGAACAACGCCAGACGATTTACTGGTACGAAAGGCAACCGGGCATGATAGGCGATGGATTTTTTGCTGAGATCTTTACTCATGTCGGGCAATGGGGAACACACGTGGATCCACCGGCGCATTTTCATAAAGGTCTGCGCACCGTCGATCAAATCGAGCTTAAGGAAATGATTCTGCCGCTGGTATGCATCGACGTTCATCAAGAGTGCGTAAAGAACGCTGACTACACGCTCACGTTTGAGCGCGTGAGAAAATGGGAAACAGACCACGGGAAAATTCCTCCGGGCGCGTTTGTTGCCATGCGAACCGACTGGTCGAAGCGCTGGCCGGACGCCGAGAAGATGGCGAACAAGGACGGAAAAGGCGTCGCGCATTATCCCGGTTGGAGTTTGCCGGCGCTGAAATATCTTTATGAGGAATGCAAAATTACCGCCTCCGGTCACGAAACAACCGATACCGATCCGGGATCAGCGACAACGAAAGATGATTATTCGCTGGAAGCCTACATCCTCCGGACCAACCATTATCAGATCGAACTGCTTTACGAATCTTGATCAAGTGCCGGAGGTCGGCGCGATCGTCGTCGTCAGTTTCCCAAAACCAAAAGGCGGGTCCGGTTTTCCCGCGCGCGTATTCGCGATCCTGCCTTGAAGCGTTGGCTGGCGAGTCTGCGGTTCGTTGAAGGAGCGCCGCGTTTGGCGATGCAAGCCGCCGGCCGCTGCCAAGTAAGTTGACGGCCGCGCTGCGTCACCGTAATCCGGCATTCACACCATGAACCTCCTCGATGAGCTTCAGGAACGTATCGTCTGCGGCGACGGCGCGATGGGAACCCTCCTGCTCGATCAGGGTCTGCCGATGGAGTCTTGTCTCGAGGAAGTTTGCGTAAGTGACCCGGATCGGGTGCGTGCGATTCATCGCGATTACATTGCAGCCGGTGCCCGTGTGATTGAGACAAACACCTTCGGCGCGAACGCAGCCCGGCTCTCTCGTTTTGGTTTCGAAGATCGTGTGGGCGAATTCAATCGCGCTGCGGCGAAGCTGGCGAAAGAGACTACCGCGGGAAAAGATGTCTGTGTTGCCGGTAGCGTCGGGCCGCTTGGGATCAGTGCGCTGGAAGCGGACGAGCGCCGAATCGATCGCGCCCACTGTTTTCACGAACAGATCCAGGCACTGCTCGACGGGGGCGTGGACCTGATTTTTCTGGAGACGTTCATGGATGACGTCGAGATGCAGATTGCGCTGGAAGCTAAGAAGTCGCTGAGCGATTGCACAACAATTTGCTCCTTTGCGTGCGAACCGGAAGGACGACTGGCGTCGGGCGTCCCAATTATTGATGCGTTTCGCAAACTTCGCGGTCTGGGAGTGCAAATTACCGGCGTAAATTGCATGAACGGTCCGCACGCGACTGTGCAACTGCTCCAGCGAATTCCCCTCGATGGATTGCTCGCGGCTTATCCCAATGCCGGTTATCCAAAATATACGGACGGTCGTTTTATCTACCACGCCGCGCCGGATTACTTCGCGCAGGCCGCGCGCGAAATGGTCGCCGAAGGCGCGCGGTTGATCGGCGGCTGTTGCGGGACAAACCCGCGCACGATCGCCGCGATTTCGAAGGCGATCGCGGACCTGAAGCCAGTGAAATCGAAGGCCGTTCGTGTCACCGCTGTCACGCCGCCGCCGGCAAAGAACGTGATCGCCGCCCCGGAAGAAAGTTTGCTCGATAAAATCGCCGCCGGAAAACGCGTGATCATTTGCGAGCTCGACCCGCCAAAGACACTCGCCCTGGAAAAATACTTTCGTGGTGCGCAGGAACTCGTCCGCTCCGGTTGCGACGCGATCACGCTGGCCGATAACTCATTGGCGATTTTGCGCGTCAGCAATCTCGCGGTCGGCGCGATGTTGAAAGAGCGATTTGGCATCACTCCGCTCCTGCATTTGAGTTGTCGCGACAAAAACGTGCTCGGTTTGCAGAGCGAGCTGCTGGGCATGGCTGCGCTCGGCATGCGTCACGTCCTCCCGCTGACCGGCGATCCGGCCCGCGTCGGCGATCATCCGGGTGCGTCGTCAGTCTATGATGTGAACTCGATCGAATTGATTTCGATCATTGGAAAAATGAATGAGGGGTTCAGTCACGCCGGCAAGTCGCTCAAGGCGCGAACGCAATTTGTGATCGGTTGCACTTTCAATCCGAACGCGAAAAGTCTGGATTCGCAGGTCAACCGGCTCGAGCGCAAAGTCGCCGCGGGCGCGCAATTTGCCATGACGCAGCCGGTGTTCGACGCGCGCCTGGTGGAAGAAACAAAACGGCGGACGGCGCACTTAAACATCCCGATTTTCATTGGTATTTGGCCGCTGATGAGCGCGCGTCAGGCCGAGTTCCTGCATCACGAAGTACCGGGCATCATTGTTCCCGACGGCGTCCGAAAGCGAATGGCAGATTCGTCACTCGAAAATGCCGCCGCTACTGGAATGGAAATTGCGCGCGAGATCGTCTTTGCGGTCGGCTCAGAATTTCCCGGCATTTATTTGATTACTCCTTTCCTACACTTCGATTCGACCTGCGAGCTAGCCCGATTTGCGCGCGAGATGTGACGCGCAGATGGTCTGGCGTTCTTGAAAAAAACAAACCGCGTCGTCTGGTTTCAGTTTTTCGCCGCTGCCGGCGCGATCGCTCTCGTTATTGCGCTGTGGAACTTTTTTCCGGTGCCAGAAATTCTGGCCATGATTCAGCAACGGGTAATGCGTTGGGGAGTTTGGAGCGCGATTTGTTACCCGATCCTTTACGCCTGCTGTAATGTATTGCTGCTGCCGGGCGGGATCCTGAGTATCGGCAGCGGATTTTTTTTTGGTTTATGGTGGGGATTCCTGATTGCGCTAATTGGCAACGTGACTGGTGCTGCCATTTCATTTTTGATTGGCCGAACCATCGGACGGCGCTGGCTGCAACGTCGTCTCGAAAGATCGAAGAGCCTCCACGCGCTGGAACCGGCGGTGGAACGCGAAGGCTGGAAACTCATTCTTCTCAGCCAATTGCATCCGCTTTTTCCCACCAGCTTGATGAATTACTTATACGGCCTGACCAAAATTCGGTTTCGCACGTGCATGATCTGGATCGCGATTGGACAGGCGCCGGGGCTCTTTCTTTACGCTTATCTTGGAACGTTGGGACAATTGGGCCTGCGCCTCGCTCGCGGCCAGACCCATCCGCGAGCGTACGAATATTGGGTCTGGGGCGCTGGGCTGCTCGTTTCCCTGGCGATTCTGGCCTTGGTGGGACGCATCGCGCTACGTCTTCTTCGGAGGAATTGAGCTAACTACTTTATCTATAGATGGATACGCAATTTGATAATTTAATTCAAAGCGCAATTAAGGGACGCCTAAAAGCGTATGCGCCATATTCTAGATTCGCCGTTGGAGCGGCTGTTCAATGTAAATCGGGCGCCATCTTCGCCGGCAGCAACATCGAAAATATCTCGTACGGCCTGACGATTTGCGCGGAGCGAATCGCCATTGGTAGCGCAGTTGCGGCGGGAGAGCGGGAATTTGTCGCGATCGCCGTAGCTGCCGATACGATCGAACCGATTGTGCCTTGTGGTGCTTGCCGGCAATTCCTGGCTGAATTTTCTCCGGATCTGATTATCGTTAGCGCAACGTTACGCGGCGACCGCAAAATCGAGAATCTATCTCGTCTTCTTCCGGATCCAAAGCGCGGAATTCTGAAAAATGTTCATACTCTCTGATCCGATAGACGTTCTGATTATTGGCAGCGGTCACGCTGGGATCGAGGCCGCCTTGGCAGCAGCACGTCTTGGCTGTCGCACGCTAATGCTGACACAAAATCTGGATACCATTGGCCAGATGTCATGCAATCCGGCGATAGGTGGGTCGGCCAAGAGTCATATTGTCAAAGAAATAGATGCGCTGGGCGGCGCGATGGCAATTAATGCGGACGCAACCGGAATTCAATTCCGCGTGCTCAACCGGAGCAAAGGCGAAGCGGTCTGGGCGACGCGGGTCCAGTGTGACAAGAAAGCCTATCAGTTTCGGCTAAAGGCCATCCTCGAAAAGACGCCGAATCTTCGATTGTTGCAGGGGAGCGCGGGCACGCTTGTCGTTGCTGATGGAAGAGTCCTCGGCGTGACGACGGATTTAGGGATTGAGATTCGGGCAAAATCGGTCGTGATCACGGCTGGCACATTTTTGCGGGGACTGTTGCACGTAGGCGAACAATCCAAGCCTGGCGGCCGGATGGCCGACAGCGCGTCGGGACTAAGCGACAGCATTCGGGACCTCGGATTCGAAGCGGGCCGTTTTAAGACTGGGACGCCGTGTCGGCTAAATAGTAATTCGATCGATTTCGGTTCACTCGAGACCCAAGAGGGGGACGAGCCGGCACAGCGGCTTTCTTTCCTAAACAAGGTGACGCGTGAGAAGGGCGAATCGTTTACGCTCAATTTCGACGAATCGGGTTTGTTCCACGTGGAACAGCTTCCCTGTTGGTTAACGCAGACTACCCCCCAAACTCACGAAATAATTAGTGCAAATCTCCATAGATCACCATTATATCAGAATAGGATTCAAGGCACCGGGCCGCGTTATTGTCCCTCAATCGAGGACAAAATTGTCCGATTTTCCCATAAAGACTCACACCCCATTTTCCTCGAGCCCGAAGGCCGCCATTCCAGCGAAGTCTACGTCAATGGTATCTCTACCAGTTTGCCCTTCGACGTCCAGCTATCGCTGGTGCGGTCCATTCCCGGACTCGAGCGCGCTGAAATTATCCGGCCAGGCTATGCCGTCGAGTACGATTATTTCCCGCCGACCCAACTCCACCCAACACTCGAGACGAAGCTCGTGGAAAACTTGTATTTCGCCGGCCAGATTAACGGCACCTCCGGCTACGAAGAAGCTGCCGGACAAGGCTTGATTGCAGGAATTAACGCCGCCTTAAAGTCGCAAAATCGCGATTCGTTCACGCTTCCGAAAAAAATCAGTTACATCGGCGTTCTAATCGATGATCTGACGACGCGGGGAACGGATGAGCCATATAGAATGTTTACCAGTCGGGCGCAAAACCGCCTGGCGCTCCGCGAAGACAATGCGGATTTGCGTTTGACCGAGTTGGGCGCAGGAATCGGGTTAGTCGGCAAGGACCGAATGGATAGCCTCCGTCGGAAACGGAAGGCCATTGCTTCGCTCGAAGGCGCAATTGACGGCATTCAAGTTGATGGTCGGCCTCTGCGTCAAGCTCTGAAGGATCCGCTTTTCAACCTGGGTGAACTGGTGCCCGAGGTGCTCGCCATGGCGCCTCACTCAATCTGGCGCCATCTGCTCGTTGAAATGAAATACGCAGGATACCTGGCTCAACAAACAAAGCGCGTTACCCACGAACAGTCGCGCGCCGACCGCACTATCCCCGTCGGCTTCAACTTTAACGTTGTTCCCGGCTTGCGTAGCGAAAGCCGGCAAAAGCTGAGAAGGTTTCGCCCAACCTCGCTCGAAGCCGCACGACGCATCCCGGGAATAACCGCCGCCGATTTATCTATCCTGGATATTTGGCTAAATGGTAAACCGTTCTGAGTGATCTATTTCGCCGCGGCCCTGGTTGCTTATCTTCTTGGATCCATCCCATTCGGTTTCATCGCTGGTCGAATCGCCGGCATTGATGTCCGGCAGCACGGCAGCGGCAACATCGGTGCAACAAATACGCTGCGTGTTCTCGGGAAGAAATATGGTTACGCCGTTTTTGTCGCCGATGTTCTAAAAGGTTTCCTTGCTGTTCGATTTGCGCTTTGGCTCACCCACTTCGACCCGTCCACCGGCTACCTCATCGGAATCATTGCCGCTTTGTTCGTTGTAGTCGGCCATTCCTTTCCTGTCTGGCTTCGATTTCGCGGTGGAAAAGGGGTGGCCGCAGCCGCTGGCGCCTGCCTCGGACTATTGCCGGTGGCAACGTTCATCGCTGTTATTGTATGGGTTGCGACCTTTTTCGTTTTTCGCTTCGTCTCGTTAGCTTCCATCGTAGCTGCGGTTGCCTTGCCCCTTAGCGCCTGGCTCTTGGGAAATGCGGTGGATCCAATCGTTTTAGGATTTAGCGCATTGATCGCAGCTCTGATAATTTTCAGGCATCGCAGCAATATCGTGCGCTTGCTCCAGGGGTGCGAGCCGCGCTTTGATCGAAAATGAAGAATACGGTCATCATCGGTGGTGGAAGCTGGGGGACCGCCCTGGCGGCGTTGTGGGCGAAGGATGGCCGCCCCATTTCGCTCTGGGGCAACAACGCCGCCCGCATCAGCCGGGTGCAGAGTTCGCGAGAGAACACGGAATATCTGCCGGGCGTTCAATTGCCGGACAACATTCAGGCCACGCACGAGCTCAGCGACTGCGTTGAGGCCGATCTCATAGTTTTCGTCACTCCATCCACCGCCCTGCGCGAAATCGCCACGCTTGTCTGCGACGCTGCTGTCAAAGAAAGTGCTGTGCTGCTTAGTTGCACAAAAGGAATTGAGCACGGCAGCGGAATGCGGATGAGCGAAATTTTGTCAACGCTCTTCCCTTCAAATTCGGTAGCGGTTTTGTCCGGACCAAATCTGGCGCTGGAGGTTGTTCGCGGCCTGCCGACCGCGACGGTAATTGGCTGTGCTAACGAGAATTATGCGATTGAGTTGCAACGCTTTCTCGGGAGCGAACATTTTCGCATTTACACCAGTGACGATGTGGTCAGCATTGAGCTGGGCGGCGCGCTCAAGAATGTTTTCGCGATTGCGGCCGGCGTCAGTGACGGACTTGGCCTTGGCGACAACTCAAAAGCCGCGCTCGTCACCCGCGCAATGGCCGAATTGTTGCGTCTCGGCACAAGGATGGGTGGAAACGCGCGCACCTTCTACGGACTGAGCGGGGTGGGCGATCTGATCGCGACCTGCTTCAGCAAACACAGCCGCAATCGGGGGGTAGGCGAACGGCTGGGCCACGCCGAAACGCTGGCCCAGATCCAGGCAGATATGAAAATGGTGGCGGAAGGAATACCGACGGCCAAAAGCGCGTTCGAATGCGCGCGTCGCCTCGGCGTTGAAACGCCGATCATCGATCAAATCTACGCTGTCCTCTACCAGGGCAAGCCGCTCCTTTTTGCGATGCAGGAATTGCTTGGCCGCGATCCCAAGGCGGAACGGCTCTAACGTCATTTAAACCACAGAGAGAGCAAAGCCCCCAGAGGAATATCTCGGAAGTCTAGTCTTGTCTCTGTGTCCTCGGTGCTCTCTGTGGTGAGCTAACTACTGCGTATTTTTTCCGGAATACCTGCTCGAGCGCCTCAGGGTAAAGAACATGTTCTACTTCCTGGATGCGCGCGTGCAATGACTCGTGGGTATCGTCGCTCATCACCGGGACTTTGCGTTGTGCGATGATGTCGCCGTGATCGACCTGCTCGTCCACGTAATGAACGGTCACGCCTGTCCATTTCTCGTTAGCTGCAAGCGCCTGTTTCCATGCTTCCAGACCCGGGAATTTTGGCAGGAGCGATGGGTGAATATTGACAATTCGGCGGGGGTAGGCTGCCAGCATCTGCTCCTTCAACACCCGCATGAAACCAGCCAGGACCACAACCTCCACTTCGGCCTCCTGCAACATCTCGACCAGTTGCGCTTCGACCCTCGGCTCGAGCCGCGTCCGAAAATGCCCGGGCGGGAGGTAGGCGTTCGCCACCCCGAACTCGCGCGCGATCTCGAGAATCGGCGCATCCAATACATCGGAAATTACGACGGTCGCTTCCGCGTTTAATTTACCGTCGCGAATGCTTTGGAGAATGGCGCGGCAGTTCGATCCTTTGCCCGATCCGAGAATACCGATCTTGATCATCACGCTTTCCCAATTCTCGTTAGCAACTGCGAGGTCGAGTAACCTTGCTCGAACGGAATGATCTCAATCTTCGTTCCGAATTTTTCCAAAACCGCGCGTTCTTCGAGGTCCAGCGTATCGGCCGTATAATCGCCGCCCTTGGCATAGATCGCCGGCTGCGCTGCTCGCAGGAAGTTTGTCGCCCGCAATTCGGGAAAGATCGTCACGTAATCAACCGACTCGAGCGCGGCCAGGACCTCCGCCCGATCATGTTCAGGATTGACGGGCCGGCCTTCGCCTTTGAGCTGCCGCACCGAGTCGTCCCCGTTCAAGCCGACCACGAGAACCTCGCCGAGTTTTCGCGCAGCCGCCAGGTAACGCACATGACCGACATGCAAAATATCGAAGCAACCATTGGTCGCGACCACTCGCTTGCCCATGGAGCGCAATTGCCGCGATTCCTCGGCCAGCTCTTCCAGACTAAGGATTTTCCCCTTCACGCTGCTCCGACTACGCACCGCAATGCTTGCGGCAGCAACTCGAAAGTTGCCGGTTCATTCCCGATTAATTCGCCATCGACGTTAAACCACATTCCCGGTCTTGAACTGATAGCGATTTTTTTGGCGCGACGAAAAACGATCGCGTCGGAGGACAAGTGTTTGCCGACGAGAATCTGCGCCGCCAAAATTGCGAGCTCGGCCGGCCCACGCTCGGGAATGAGCACGATGTCGAGTAATCCATCTGCAATATCGGCTTCAGGCGCGATCGGGATCCCGCCAGCCACGTAACGCCCGTTGGCGACGACTACATTGTAAAGATCAAGGTCGAGAGCTTCGGCGTCGTCCAGCGCCACCTTCGTCGCGTATCCGCGCAGCTCGGAAAACGCCGCGGCCGCCCCGCGCAAATAGGCGAGCGGGCCCCACGTGTGTTTCATTTCCGGCGTGAGTTTTTCGCCAACCACGCCGCTGAATCCGCCTGAGGAAACATTTACGAAGTAGCAGATGCAATCGCTGGTCACGCGTATCAGATCGATTGCGCGGATTTTACCAGCCAGGATCCGTTCGATCGCGGTTTCGAGATTAGTTGGCGCTTCGAGAGTTCGCGCGAAATCATTCCCGGTGCCGAGTGGCAAGATCCCAAGAGCAGCATTGCAACCTCCCCGAGCGATCCCATTCACCACTTCGTTTAATGTTCCATCGCCGCCCGCCGATACGACCAGGTCGAAGTCCGAAGCTTCCCTCGCGAATTTTTCCGCGTCACCCGTTTGTTCGCTGATGCAAAAGCGTTCGGGGTTTAACCCGCCCAAGCGTTCTCGAATCGCGTCGATGTTCTTCACCCCGCCGGCGATTGGATTGAGAATGATGCAGGTTCGCATCGCACTGCGACATTGCGCCGCCTGGGCGAATGAAGCAACGCGCCCTTTTGCGCTTGCCTCGCGCGGGGATCAATGATTGAAAAGCGCTCGACATGGCAAAAAGTTCCTCGGATCCGTTGAGTGGCTACAAAATCTCGGAAGGCCCGGTGACCTCGTCATCGTTGTCTCGACGAGACGTAGACCAATTGACGGAGTTGCCAGTGTATTTTGGCAAGCCGCTGCTGGTCGCAATAGCGCGCGATCCGCGGACGCTTTTCGTCTGCTGGAGCGTGGATTGGCCAGTGGCCTTCGCCAAAGGCTTACCGGTTGATCGCTGTGCCCATGTGCGGATTCGGCAAAACGGGAATGAAAAAACCATCGCGGTCGAGCCGATGAGTGGAAGTTGCGCCATCGAAGAGCTCGAGCCCGGCGAGACCTATTCGGTCGAGCTTGGCTATTACGCGCCGCCGGAGACCTGGAATAGCGTTGCTACGGGCAACGAAGTGATGATGCCGTTAGCTTCGGAATCAGACGGGACGATCGATGTCGCCACCGTCCCGTTTCATCTCACCTTCCAACGGATGCTGAATGTTTTTCGCGCGTCGAATGGCGATGATCTTGCGCAGACACTGGCGAAATTCC
Source organism: Verrucomicrobiota bacterium (assembly GCA_003219095.1). GTDB lineage: Bacteria > Verrucomicrobiota > Verrucomicrobiia > Chthoniobacterales > UBA10450 > AV69. The sequence goes on along the minus strand of QHPM01000278.1, from coordinate 1,328 downwards.
AGGAACGAGCGAACCGGTCAGAACTTTCGCGCGACGAAGCGGAAGTATTGCGTGCTCTCGATCTATCGCCGGAAGATTTGCACAAAGCCGCGGCCTATCGCGAATCGTTGGCGAAATCACAAAGGCTCCGGGAGCGCGGCGAAAAACTTTTCGGCGGCGCCAGCCCCGGCGAGGGTTTCGGCGGCGCCAGTTGGAGTAACTAGCTAACGATTTATAGAACTGCGCTGTGGAAGGTGATTGTGTGCTGCAAAGGCCCGGAACATGCGGAACAGTGATTTTCTGAGAGAGCAATTAGTGCAAAAAGCGGACTGACCTTTCTTCCTCTCTTTGCAGCAATCGAAGGACATAGCCATTCAGGCTGATGGCCGGCGGTAATTCAGGCGCCGCCGAGGTAGGCGCTTTTCACTTGCTCGTTTGTGCGCAGGGCCGGGCATTTGTCGTGCAAGATAATTCGGCCGGTCTCGAGGACGTAGCCGTAGTTGGAAACTTCGAGCGCAAGGTTCGCGTTCTGTTCCACCAACAGAATTGTGATGCCCAGCGATTGATTAATTTCGACGATTTTTTGAAAGATCGTTTTCACCAAAATTGGCGCGATACCAAGGGATGGTTCGTCGAGCATGAGGCACCGTGGTTTGCTCATGAGGGCGCGACCGATGGCGAGCATTTGTTGTTCGCCGCCGGAAAGGGTGCCGGCTACCTGGCGTTCGCGTTCCTTTAAGCGCGGGAAAATGGAAAAAACGAAATCGAATTCTTTGCTGAGTTTGTTCCGATCCTTCCGCAGGTACGCACCCATCAACATGTTTTCCCGCACGGTCAGGTTGGAGAAAATCATTCGGCCTTCCGGCACCTGGGAGATGCCGCGAGCGACGATGCGGTGCGGCGGTTCCTGCCCGATTTCTTCGTTCTCGTAGCGAATGCTGCCGCGCCGTTTCCGCAGCAGCCCCGAGATGGTGCGCAGGGTGGTGGATTTCCCGGCGCCATTCGCGCCGATCAAGGTGACGATGCTGCCCTGGTCGACCTTGAGGGTGACTTCCTGGAGCGCATTGATCGACCCGTAACTGACGCAGAGATCTTTTAGTTCTAGCACGACAACAATCTTATTCTTAATCCTACTCTTATTCCTATTCCTCTTCGCTTCCGTCGCCGTAGTGCTCAGTCGATTCGAAAACGCGCACTTCCGAATTAGCACGGATTAATCCGAACAACATTGAGACCATCTTTACCAGCATGGTCTTGCCAGTCTGGACATCGTTTGTCTCGACAAACTGTTTCGCGATCATTACGTCGAGACAAGCGGCAGATTCGAGCGCGGAACCGCGCGCATTGTC
>QHPM01000320.1 GCA_003219095.1 Verrucomicrobiota bacterium | reverse complement strand
CGCCGGAGTAAAGGTCGTGAACGGCGAAGTCTCGGCCGCCGGTTCTACGGAAAAGATTTCGATAATCCTGCAGCTGACGGAAGCGAAATGATCGTCGTCACTTTTGCGCTGCCGGCAGAAAGCAGCGCGTTTATTCGCTCGCTGAAAAATGTTAAGCGTGACGGGGCAGTGGTACGCGGCGACCTGGAACATCGAATCTCGAACATCTGCGTGCTACACACCGGAGTTGGCGCAGCAAAATGCGAAGAGCGTCTTGGCAATTTCTTGCGCGAGGAAACGCCGGAATTGTTAATCGCCAGCGGATTTTGCGGTGGGACCAACGATGAGCTGCATCCGGGTGATCTGGTGATCGCCGATAATGCGTCCGATCTGTCGAAGAAAGCGCGCGCGATTTTACCTGGTGCCGTCGTTGGCAAAATGCATTCCGCGGACCGGATCATTGATCCCGCAGCCGACCGATATGAGATCGGCCGCCAACACGGCGCCATCGCGATCGACATGGAAACAGAAACGATTGCGCGTCTCTGCGCAGAGAAATCGATTCCAATCCTGGGGTTGCGAGTGGTAAGCGATTCCCCGGCCGCGCCCTTTCCCGCTCCACCGGGCGTGCTCTTTGACACAGAAGTGCAGCGCACAAAATTTGCCGCTTTACTCGGATACCTTGTTCGCAATCCGGCGTCGGCGGTTCGGCTGGCGCAATTCTCGCAGCAAATCACGCACGCAAAAATCAAACTGGCAGACGCGCTTTGCGCGGTCCTTCGCGGCCTCTGTCATCCTGAACCCCGGACGCTTTCGGGCTGAGGGACCTCGCGAGCAGGGGATGATTCACAAGCTAGCTTGTGTGATCGATGACCTTTCGGTGAGGTCCCTCCCGCCTTCGTCTCACAGTCGCGGGACTACTGCGAGGTAGGCGCTTCGCTCGGGATGACGCGCGCGTCAAGAAACCGCAGTCTTTGGCCACCATTTATACAAATCGGCGGTTGGAAACCGCTGCTCACCGTTTGCGGGCGATTGGAGTCGATCGGTCTTACCTCGCAGGCTCGATGTGAACGAGGACGTCGGCGATGCGTGGATCGGTGGCGCGAATCGCATCTTTCACCCGGTGCGCCAGCTGGTGGCCTTCGTAAACGGAAATGCTGCCATTCACCTGCACGTGCAGATCGACGTAATAGGAGACCCCCATCTTGCGCACGAAACATTTATCCAGATCGATTACGCCAGGGACTGTACGTGCAGCACGCCGAATTTTTTCTCTAATTTCACCCCGCGGCGCAGCGTCGAGAATCTCCCGCAAAGCTGGACCGAGCAAACGCGCCCCGGTAGTAGCAATGACGGCGCAGGCGAAGAGCGCAGCAAAATCATCCGCGCGTTGCCATTTTTCGCCACCAATGAGCGCGATGGATATCCCGATGGCTGCGGCCATGGAGATAACGGCGTCGGCACGATGATGCCAGGCATCCGTCGTGATTGCGGTGCTGTCGATGGCGCGGCCGAGCCGGCTGACCGAGCGAAACAGCCATTCCTTAACCACGACGGCAATGACGAGCACGAAGAGAGTGAATGGCGCCGGCCCATGATGTGGTAAAAAAATTTCGCGAACGCTCGCAACCGCCAGAGCAGCGGCCGCGATGAGAACGCCAAGCGCAACGACGACAGCGGCGAGCGGTTCGGCTTTGCCGTGGCCATATGGATGGGTGGCATCGGGTGGACGCGCCGCAAATCGCAGCCCGCCCCAAATGACGATCGAACCCGCGGCGTCGAGGGCCGATTCGATGCCATCAGCGATGAGCGCATAAGCATTTCCAAAAACGCCGGCCGCGATTTTAATGAATGCGAACGCCACATTGACCGCCAGCCCGACAAGAGCCAGTCGGGCGCCGGATTGCAGATTGCTCGCGGCAGCGTCACCGGTAGGCTGAGCGTTCATGCGTAAAGAAACGATTAACGTAGCGGTGTATTCGGCGCACGGAAATCCTGCGGATGTTTTGCGCGTCGAATCGCGGCCCTGGCCAAGGGCGGGACCCGACGAAGTGGTAGTGGAAATGCGGGCCGCGCCGATCAACCCAGCGGACCTGAATGCAATCGAGGGGAAATATCCGGGCAAACGGGAAGTACCGGCGGTGCCGGGATTCGAGGGCTCGGGAATTGTTGCGGAATTGGATAAGAACGTTAGCAAGCTAACGATCGGTTCGCTCGTGATTTTACCGCACGAGCTCGGGACCTGGCGTGAGGCTTGTGCACTCAAGGCGGAGCAGCTGGTGGTCGTTCCGTCGGAAATCGATCCCGTCCAGGCGGCAATGGTGAAAATCAACCCGCTGACGGCGTGGCGACTCTTGCACGGTTACGTGGAATTGAAGGCCGGCGATTGGGTGATTCAAAACGCCGCGAACTCGGCGGCGGGCCGCGCGGTAATTCAAATCGCGCATGCGCTTGGTTACAAAACCGTGAACGTGGTCCGGCGCGAAGAGCTAATCGAGGAATTACGCAGCGAGGGCGGCGACATCGTTCTTGTCGACGGCGAAAATCTTCGCGATGAAGTGAAGAAGTCGACCGGGGGCGCGCCGATCCGCTTGGGCTTGAACGCGGTCGGCGGCGAAAGCGCACTGCGTCTGATGAATTGTCTGGCCGCAAGCGGCACGCTTGTAACTTTCGGGGCGATGAGTTTGCAGCCGTTAAAAATTCCGAACGGGCTGCTTATTTTCAAAGATCTCCGCTTCCGCGGCATCTGGATCAACAAGTGGTACGATAGCGCCACACCGGCGGAGCGAATGGCAGCGTTCAATCCGATTTTCGACATGGCCGGGCGCGGTCTGCTGCAAACGAAAATCGAGAAATCGTACCCGCTGACCGAAGCGAAGGCTGCGGTTGAACACGCCGCCCGCCCGCAACGCGGCGGCAAAATCATTTTCGAATTTGGCCCCCACTAAAGGCACGGGAGACGCGAAAAGCCCGGCGGCGGCTCGCTTTATTTTAGGTCTTTCGTCTTTTTCGTGGGCATGTTCTGTCTCCAATGAAGAAGCAAAAGGCAATCGTCGTTGGTGCGGGGATTAACGGCGTTGTTGCTGCGATCGAATTGCGAAAACGCGGGCACCAAGTTGTACTGGTTGATCCCGGCCCGTTACCACATCCCCTCGCCGCTTCTACCGATATCAGTAAGGCGGTCCGCGCAGCTTATGGCGCAGATGAAGATTACACGGCACTGGCGGAGCAGTCGCGTGAGATTTGGCGGCAATGGAACGTGGAATTTGGCGTCGAGTTGTATCACGAGATCGGATTCCTTTTCCTACGCCAGCGTCCTATGCAGCCGGGCGATTTTGAATACGAAAGCTTCAAGTTACTCGAACGACGTGGCCATCGGGTCGAGCGAATCAATTCAAAACAACTGCGCCAGCGTTATCCGGCGTGGAACGCGGAACGTTATCCAGATGGTTTTCTCGATCTGGAAGCCGGATATGCCGAAAGTGAACGGGTCGTTGCCACACTAATCCAGCGGGCGAAATCGCTCGGCGTAGAATTGCGTCAAAATGCAAAGTTCCGGGAACTAGATGAGACGGGCGGTCGGATAAAAGGGATTCTGTTGGAAACTGGCGAAAAAATCGGGGCCGACACGGTTGTGATGGCGGTTGGGGCGTGGACGCCGTACGCGTTGCCATTCACCCGCAATTTTCTTCGCGCCAGCGGGCAGCCGGTATTTCATCTCAAACCCGAAAAGCCCGAATTTTTCACGCCGGAACGTTTTCCGATTTTCGGCGCGGATATTTCGACCACCGGCTATTACGGTTTTCCATTGAATCGTGACGGCGTTGTGAAGATCGCGAATCACGGTGCCGGACGCGAGATGTCACCGGATTCTCCTGAGCGCGTAGTGATGAAGGAAGAGGAAAACAAAATGCGCCAATTTCTTTCCGACACGTTTCCAGCATTGGCCGATTCCGCAATTGTGTTCACCCGCATCTGTTTGTACTGCGATACGCATGACGGGAATTTTTGGATCGCTCCCGATCCGGAGCGTCCCGGATTGATTATCGCAGCCGGCGATTGCGGGCACGGGTTTAAATTCGCACCGGTGCTGGGTGAGCTCATCGCCGATGCAGTCGAAGGCAAATCGAATCGGTTCCTGGAAAAATTTCGCTGGCGTCCGGAAGTCAAAGCAGGCGAGGCGAAAGAAGCCGCGCGGTTTCAAGGGAAGCTGTAGCGGCGGTCTAGCTGTCGCGCCGTAGGGCACAGAGGCTGATGACCGCCGTTGTTTAAGTCGGCGGCTTGGAAACCGTCGCTCCTTGCTGACTGGCGCGGAACGCTTGGTGATTCGGAAGTCGTACGACATCACGCGTGTCATCCCGAACCCCGAATGCTTTCGGGGTGAGGGATCTCGCAAAAGCACCACGACGGCGTGATGAATCCTGTGTCATCCACGAGCTTGGGCGAGGTCCCTCGCTGGTGGCTCGGGATGACAAGCATGGAGCGACACGAACGTTGCGGCGGAATGCCGACTGCCACGCTATTCTTTGTGGGCGGGTTCTTTCTTGTGCTGCCGCTTCAGGAGCGTGATTTGTTTGATGCGCGCCGAATCGGACGGACTCCAGGTCGCGACATCAGGGTCGTCTTTGAAGGCGTTGTGAACGATGCGCCGCTGATAGGAATTCATCGGCTCGAGTTGCAGCGAGCGTCCGGTGATACGCACTCGGTCAGCCAGCTCACGAACCCGTTGCACGATTCGATCTTCCCGCATGGAACGATAATGCTCGCAATCAACAATAACCTTTTGGGCATCTTTGTTTTTCGCCTGCAGCAAGCGGTTAAGAAGAAATTGAATGGCGTCGAGCATTTCGCCGTCGCGACCAATCAGACGCCGGCTTTCCTCGGTGTAAATCTGCAGGGTCAGATTTCCGGCTTCGCTCTGCATTTCCGCAATTTCCACCACGAAACCGAGGTAGCCGAGCATGGTATCGAGTAACTCTTTAGGCGTCATCTTCGTTTTCGTTTCGGTCCCGCAACTTTCTCCAAGGTCGGAATCGGTTGTTTCCGATTTTGATACAGTTGCAGAATGCTGAAAAGGTTTTGCACAGTGTAATACAGGGCGAGGGCAGCGGCAAAGTTATAGCAAAAGACGATAAAGATTATGGGCATGAACATCATCATCCGCTGCTGGGTGGGATCGCCACTCTTCGGAGTCAAGTGGGTCATCCAGAAACTGGTTGCCGCCATGATGAGCGGAAGGATATTGACCGGCCATCCAAGGACGGGAAAATGTGCCACGGTATCGGGCTGCGAGAGGTCGCGAATCCAAAGAAAGTGCGCACCGCGCAACTCCACCGCCTGCCGCAGCATGGTAAAGAGACCGAAGAAAATCGGGATTTGGATCACCATTGGTAAACAGCCACCTACAGGGTTGATCCCATATTCCTTGTAAAGCTTCATCGTTTCCTGATTCATCCGCGTCGGGTCGTCTTTATATTTCTCGCGCAGCTCCTGGATTTTGGGCGAGAGCGCCGACATGCGTCGCATCGAAGCCGTCGCTTTAGTTTGTAGTGGCCAGAGCGATAGCTTCACAATTGTCGTTAGCGCGAGAATGGCAGCGGCATAGTTGCCAAGAAAGCTGTGGAACAAGTTCAAGGCGTTAAGCAACGCCTGGCAGATGATCTTGAAGATGCCGAATTCCATTACTTCGGCTTCGTTGTGTTCGAGCTGGGCGAGCCGATGATAAAGTTTCGGGCCGAGGTAGAGTTGGAAACGCGCATTATACGTTTGTCCGGCTTCCAC
>QHPM01000319.1 GCA_003219095.1 Verrucomicrobiota bacterium | reverse complement strand
TTGCGCGCATTACCCCCGCAGCAGGTCAAAGGGGTCGATGTGCCGGTGGAAATTTTTACGATCGCGGATTGAGGACTACTAGCTCTTCAATTTCCTCTTGGGAGCGCACCCGCCCTCCCGGACTCCTTCGCCGCGCCTGTCTTCCAATTCCGGGCGGGTTAACAATTCACTATCGCACCTGCAACACCAAGTTGTTAACTCTGATTTGTAGAAAAGCCGCTGGTTATGCGGGCTGAACCGGCCGTCGCATTGCGAAAAAAGCGCAGATGAGCCAAACGACGGCCGAGGTAATCGCCATCCCGCTTCCATAAATCAGCCAATCGGGCCGGTAATAAAGGGTGAGGCGACCGTGGGTTCCCGGCGGGACCTCGACCAGCGGAATCAAATTGCGTTCAGAAAAGACGGCGAGGTTGCGCCCACCAATTCGTGCTCGATAGCCTTGGAAAAACGGACGGGAGAATGCGATCAGAGCTGGCTGATCTCCGTCGGGAGCCGCAACTGATGCGCTGACCCAATTTCGCCGTGCGACGATGTCCGTGATTTTTGCGATCGAGTTTCTTCCAAAGAAATTCACGGAACGAACCACTGGCATCGCTTTGTTGCGGCGATGAAAAACGCGGCCTTCAGCGGCCTCGGTTGCCAATTCCCATTCGGCTGCCGGTTGTGGAGTGAAATCGAACTCACGCGCGACAATGATTCCATCAATGCCGATGCGCTCGAGTAGTTCGTTTTCACCAGTTACATGCTGCAAAAGCCATTGCGCCAGGTCGGGATCGACTTCGCCATGAATGGCGCTCGCAAATTCGCGTGCCACCCCGGCAGGACGGATTGGACTATAGCCATTAACGAAACGCAGGCCCGCCCACATTGAGGCGCTGCCGAGTCGGATAACCTGGCCGACCGGCGACGGTTTTTCTTCCGTTCGATAAAATTTTTCTGGTGGCGGATAAACGCTGAGGTAAAGACGCTGCGGATCGAGTGGCTGCGGTTCTAACAAGGATTGGGCAAGATTGTATTTGGGTACCCCCGAGTTTGGCGGAATGCAGATGTAAGTCGCGAAGAGTGCTCCCAAAACGATGGCCGCCGGAGCCCATTCGCGCGGGGAAATTGATTGGAACGACTCGATTACTATCCAAACCAAAGCGAGGCCGAGGAAAATCCAGGCGAGAGGGAAGAGATGTTCGCCACCTGTTCGCAAAACTAAGGCACCGAGTACGAGCATGATCATGAGCAGGAGCATGAGAAAGGCGGCGAAACGTCTTTGTTTTTGCGAAGACGACGCGAGTGCTTCGGCGGCGCAAAGGGCGAGGACGAGATGGAAGAACGGGAGCCAGCGAAAACTCCAGCGGAACACGCCGGCGGTGGGAAGCATCGCCAGAAAAAACAGAAGAAGAAGCAGGGCGAGCTCCCAGCGAATTTTTCTGAGAAGGATGCGGCCGTTAACAATGAAACCGCTGAGCAGGGCGACGGGCGGAATGAGACCACAGGCAAGTTCTGTCGCGCCATGTGACATTAACCGCGATGAAAAATTCAACCAGTTCACCGTCCACGATGGCAGGATCAAGCCCGGCCATGCATTCCACGGAACGAGCCATTGCCAATGAGCGGAGGGATGAAGCGATTCGCGGGCGGAGCCTTGGACGTAGTCGAGCAGTGCCAGCCAGGCCGGGGCAGCGAGCCCGAGACCGAGCAGGACGCCAGCGAGCAGCGGCCAAATTCTTGTTAGCCGCGCAAGCCCCCTTAGGGGTCGAGTCCGAGCCGAGCTGGTAATGTCACCTACCTCGAACAGGGCGCGCAGCGCTAGGCACGCCAATACTAACGCCAACATCAAGACCGTGTAAGGAAAGCCCCCTGTGGCGAGCAGATAAACGAAAGGCGCGGGCCAAAGAAAACGCCAGTGCGAACGCGTCGGATCAAGCGCCCGTTCCGCCGCCCACCACGCCCACGGCAGCCAGGTGAACGCGCCGAGCGCCCCAAACCAGTCGGTCGCGCCCCAGCAAATGATCCAGCCATTCAGCGATGCGACCAGGGCCACGAAAAGAGATAACGGAACCGATAGCTTACGGCCGCGCGCGAGCGAAAATGCGCCGGCACTGAGAACCGCGAGGTGTGCAATGGAAAGGGCTGCCGCCTGTTGTGAAAACTTCAGCGGCAACTTCCAAACGCAGACAATCAGCGCATTAATGAAAACGGAGAAAACGCCATATTGAAATTCGCCCGCGAGATTTCCACAGACCCAGGAGTATGGGCTAAGGAGTGGAAACTCGCCATGATTCCATGCTCGCGCTATGTCAGCGAAAACTGGCAGGATGGAAATTTCGTAATCGTCGTTCCAAAAAATAAGGGGATCATGCGCGAGAAGGAGGAGGCTGAAGGTTACCGGGAGCATCGCGGCGACGAACACGCCAAGCGCGTTGCGGCGTGTGAACGGTGATCGGTGATTAGCGATCGGTGACTGAGGCGCGCCGTTCACCAGTCACTAATCACAATTCACTAGAGCACGACCGGCTGGCCTTCGGTCATGACCAGAACATGGTCGTCAATGCCGGCTTCGCGCGCGCGCGCCAGCAGACGGGTGAGCGGTTCGTCCAGCGGCTCATATCCGAGACGGAAAGTGCCGTAATGCATCGGCACTAATTTTTTCGCGCGCAATTCCAGAAAAGCCTGCACCGCTTCCTCTGGATTCATATGGACCTCGCGCCCGCTCGGTGGGTCGTAAGCGCCGATCGGCAAAAGCGCGACCTCGATCTCATGGCGCTCGCCGATTTCCTTAAAGCCTGGGAAATAAGCGCTGTCGCCACAGTGAAAAATCGAGCGACCATTCGACTCGATAACGAAACCGCCGAAACCGCGATGCAGATCGGCCAGGAAGCGGGCGCCCCAGTGGTGACAAGGCGTCAGCGAAATTTTCAGCGCCTCGAGCGGGACCGTCTGCCAGTAATCGAGCTCGTGCACGATGTTGAAGCCGAGATCGTGAACGAGGGAGCCAACACCCACTGGCACGACGATCGGTTGATCGGAAGCGATACGTCGCAGCGTTCGTCGGTCGAGGTGATCAAAATGCGCATGGGTCACAAGGACCAAATCGATATCCGGCAAATGATGCAGCTCGATTCCCGGCTGCTTCAACCGCTTGATCACCTTCAACCATTTCGCCCAGTTTGGATCGACCAGGATATTGCGATCGTGTGTCTGAATGAGAAAAGAGGCGTGCCCGATCCAGGTGACGCAAAATTCGCCCGGCCGAATTGTGGGAAAACGCGGGACTGCGCGTTCGCCGGAGCGTTTAGTAAAGAGGGACGGGATGAGGACCTCGGCCAAAAAGTTCCGCCGATGCCAGTCGATTCCTGGCTTCAAGGTTACGCGCGTCGAGGTTTTATTCTCCGCGCCGTCGTTGGTCGCCTGCCGTACCACCCGCGTTTTTTTTGAAAAAGGAATCGGCACCTGCCGGGAAGCATATAAGCTCGCGACCACAGTTCAAAAAATTTTGCCGCAATGAGTATCGATGCATCCAAGCAGGAGCTCCGCGCACAAATGCAGGAACAGTTGCGGGCGCTCGATGCGGAAGACCGGCGCGGCCGATCGTTAAAAATCTGCAGCCGCGTGCTCGAACTACCGGTTTGGAAACGGGCCCGGGTGGTTGTCGTCTTCGAACCGTTTCGTTACGAACCGGAGATTGCGCCGTTGATCGCGGATTTGCGCCGGCGCGGCAGCGAAATCATTGCGATTTTGGCAACCGCGCGCGGCCAGCACGATGTTGCGATCTTCGCGCCGATCGACCTTGTCCTTGTCCCCGGAATCGCTTTCACCCGCGCTGGGGCGCGGATCGGACGCGGCGCAGGTTTTTTCGATCGCTTTCTCGCTCATCGCGCCGCGCGCGCGATCAAGATCGGCATTGCTTTTAGTTTTCAGATCGTCGAATCGATTCCGCTCGACCGGTACGACGTTAAGCTCGATCTCGTCGTAAGCGATTGATTGGTCGCGGCTTGATGCGGCAGCCATTTGTCGGTCTCATCTTGGCTGCGATCGTCGGCATTGTTGCCGCCGACTATTTTCCTGCGATCACCAGCCCAATCCTGTTGATCGCGATCGCAGGCGCACTGGCGGGGTTGCGCTGGAGTTATGCGCCGCTCGTTTTTGTGCTGGTCGGCGCAACATTTTTCGCGCTCCACAGTGCGCGAATCACCAACACACCAGCAGATGAGCTCGCCCAAATCGGCGGAGCACAGGCGCGTCCTGCGAGCGTAATCGGAATCGTAACGACCGAGCCAAAAATCGAAACCAACGGCAACGCCAGTTTCCTTCTGAGATTGCACAAAGCGAAAATCGACGCCCAGGATTTTGAGACGAGGGCGACGGTTTTCGCTCGCTGGCGAGGCCGTCCAACCGTGGGCGACGAGCTGGCGCTTTTTGGAACTCTTCAACCAATCGAGCCGCCGCGAAATCCTGGTGAATTCGACATGCGCGCCTACCTCGCGCGACGCGATGTGAAAAATTTATTCATCGTTCGCTACCCGGAAAATGGTCGGACTCTCGCGCCGGGCAGCGGATACTCCATCGTGCGTGCGGCAGCGCATTCGCGCGAATGGATGCAGCGCATGCTCAGCCGCGACATCGAAGATTCGCCGGATGTCGTCGGCCTCATTTGCGGCACTGCCCTCGGGCTTCGCCATCAAACGCGCGACGATATCGAAGAGCCGTTTCAACAGACGGGAACGTTGCATTTGTTTGCCGTCGCAGGTTTGCACGTTGGCATCGTCGCGAGATTACTTTGGACGTTGGCGATGGTGCTGCGTCTGCCGCGCAAGGCCGCGACCGCTCTCATCATTCCTCTGCTTTTTTTCTACGCTGCCATCACCGGTCTGCATACCGCGAGCGTCCGCGCCGCGGTCATGAGCGCGCTTCTGCTCGGCGGAATCTTCTTTGATCGAAAGGTTCTCGCTCTCAACAGTCTGGCTGCGGCCGCATTTCTGATCTTGCTGTTCGATTCAAACCAGCTTTTTACGAGCGGGTTTCAACTGTCGTTCGCTGTGGTGGGCGCCATCGTTTTGTTGGCAGATCCAATATTTGTTCGCTTCGAACGAATTGTTGCCCCAGATCCATTTTTGCCACGTCTGTTATTGAGTCGGGTGCGGCGAATCTACGCTGCGGTCACTCGCGGTCTCGCTCGTGGCGCATCGGTTTCGCTGGCAGCCTGGATTGGATCGTTGCCACTTATCTATTGGTATTTTTATCTCGTCACGCCGGTATCTCTCTTCGCCAATCTCGTGGTGGTGCCGATCGCTTATTTCGTTCTCGCGCTCGCCATGTTGTCGCTCATTGCCGCGCCGATTTCCTCCGGGCTCTCAGTTCTCTTCAATAACGCCAACTGGTTGATGTCGCGCGCGGTCCTCGTCCTCGTCCATTTCTTTGCCATGCTGCCGGGCGGCCATGTTTACCTGCCGCGATTCACTGAACGCCATGCGCCGATTACGATCACCGTTCTCGACGAAGGAACCGGCGGTGCCGCGCACATCCGCGCGCATCATTACGATTGGTTGATCGATTGTGGTGGCCAGCGTAGTTACGAACACACGCTGAAGTCGTTCCTGCACAGCCGTGGCATCAATCGCGTCGAAGGAATTCTCCTCACCCATGGAGATGCGCAACACATCGGCGGTGCCGCTGACACTGTCGCCGATTTCGCGCCGCGCGAAATTTATGATAACCCGCTCGTTGTTCGGTCCGCTATCCAACGCCGATTATCGGACACGCTTCAGCCCTGGAGCAGAGAAGAGGCGCTTACCGATCCTGCGGTGCGAGAGGCGATGATGTTCATATCGGAGTTTCGATTTCGCCTCCGCGATATTCCGACTGAAATTATTCTGCGGCTTTATCGCCCGCTCCATTCCGGCAGACTTATCGTACGGCGAAGTCACGATCTGTCGATCCCGCAGCTCGCGGCTCCGGCACCGCCCAATTTCTTGAGGCGGTAAAACCGAAAGTCATCATTGCTACCTCGCGGGAATCTCCCGTCGCGGAACAAATCACCGAGGAATGGGCAAATGAAATCGCGCAGCGCGGCATCAAACTTTTCCGCCAGGACCATACCGGCGCGGTCGAGGTTCAGTTTGGCGATGAAGAATGGACGGCGCGGGCTTACTTAACCGGCGAAACTTTTCGCAGCAGCAGTCGATGAATGGAAAGCCCACCAGCGGTAAACTTCTGTTCGAAGGTGGTGGACGGAAAATTATTTTGCTCGCGCGAGATCGCAAATATGTCGATCTCAGCGATCACCTTTTCGATCTGCTGAAAATAGTCCGTGTGATCAGTGGCAACGTGAAATAAACCCCCGGCAATGAGAGCGCGATGAATCGAGAACAGAAATTCGTGGTTGAAAGCGCGTCGGCGATGATGTCGCCGCTTTGGCCATGGATCAGGAAATAAGAGATGAAACGCCGTAACAGACCCGGCAGGCAACAAGTTCGTTACCGCATAGGAGGATTCCATTCGCAAGACCCGCGCGTTTTTCAAATCCAACCGCGCAACTTTCCGGCAAACACTACGCACACGTCCTAGCAGCCGTTCGATTCCAAGAAAATTGTGCGCCGGCTTTTCTTGCGCCATGGCAGTGAGAAAAGTGCCATCGCCGCAACCGAGATCGATCTCGACCGGCGCAAGCCGCGAAAAAATTCTGTCGAACTCCAGCGCACCGGTCAGAGATTTCGGCACATGTTCGACAGCCACCTCGTTTTTGTGCAGTTTAGCTCGCCCCCGCATATCGAGTAGACGAGTTTCCAACCTGGCGGCCCGCGAATCGACCACAAACGCTCGCCTTCTTGGTTTTGATTTCCAAATCGTTATTGCGAGAAGACCCTGCCCAAGATTAAATTGCCAGTCGTGAGCTGGAGCAGAGAAGAGGCGCTTACCGATCCTGCGGTGCGAGAGGCGATGATGTTCATATCGGAGTTTCGATTTCGCCTCCGCGATATTCCGACTGAAATTATTCTGCGGCTTTATCGCCCGCTCCATTCCGGCAGACTTATCGTACGGCGAAGTCACGATCTGTCGATCCCGCAGCTCGCGGCTCCGGCGCCGGCCGCCACCCTTGCTGATGAGAGCGATACCGAAGGCGACGCGCTGCACCTGGTAGTGGACGAGATGGTCTCGCTTTATAACACGGCTCGCGCGCAAGGCCTCACCCCCGATGCCTCGTGGCTGAGACCTAAGGAGAATTTCCACGACCTGTGAGTCGCTTTACGGTCGCGGTAGCAGCGTCGGCTTGGACGCGCGTCTCTACTTGAAACATTCACGCACCAGGCGCTGTCTAATTCGCCATGAAACGCCTCGTTCTACTGGGTTACGTTTTCCTCGCGCAGCTGCTCATGGCCGATCCCTTCCCGCAAACGCGCACCGCTATCTTCGCCGGCGGCTGCTTCTGGTGTATCCAGCCGGCTTTCGATAAAGCACCGGGTGTGATCAAAACTACAGTCGGCTATTGCGGCGGGACTGAACCGAATCCGACCTACGCACTTGTTGGTTCCGAAAAGACAAATTATCGCGAGTCGATCGAAATCACCTACGATCCTGCGAAAATCAATTTCGACCAGCTACTCGATATCTACTGGCGGCAGATTAATCCCACGCAAACGGATGGCCAGTTCACCGATATTGGACCTAGTTATCGCGCCGCCATCTTTGCGCAGAACGACGACGAGCGAA
>QHPM01000364.1 GCA_003219095.1 Verrucomicrobiota bacterium | reverse complement strand
TAGGTTTCCGTTTTTTTTGAACCCGCCCGCCGCAACGAAACCTGGCGCGTGGACCCATGCAACGCTTCCTCGAGCGTAACCATGATATCGGCTTCGACATCGTTCCCGCGCTCCGCCGTGGCTCCGCGCTGCCCAAACCCGCCGAAGGCCGACCGACCACGACCCCCACCGAAGAATGCCTCGAAAAAATCGCTGAAGCCAGTGCCACCGAACTCAAATTCGACACCGCCGTCTTCCCCGCCGCCCCACCGCCGAAACCCGCCGCCAGGTTGCCCGCCACCCCACTGCGGCGGCGGCTGAAACCCGCCCGGCTGATTCCAATTCTCGCCTAGCTGATCGTATTTCCGGCGCTTCTCCGGATCGCTTAAGACTTCGTAGGCTTCATTGATCTGTTTAAATTTTTCTTCGGCTGCCTTTTTATCCTTCGCGACGTCCGGATGATATTTACGCGCGAGTTTTCGAAACGCGCTTTTGATTTCGTCCTCACTCGCCGTTTTCGATACGCCAAGGGTTTCGTAATAATCGCGAAATTGCACCGCCATTGCCGTTGAATCTCATCGCAGGCTTCGGCTTCGCAACTTTTGTCCGCGCGCTCCGAGCCATCGTCATCCCAAGCGAAGTCGAGGGATCCCGTGGAAGTTACCTTTCAGTCTTGCAACGGAGGTCTCACCTTCGCTCGACATCGCGGCGTCGCTGGCCAAAATTCCTTCATGCCGGAACTCGGAAAATCTCTGATCATTATTGGTGCCGTCATTGTCGTACTCGGAATAATTCTCTGGAGCGGCATCGGCACCGGCTTTCTGGGCAAACTTCCGGGCGACATTCGTGTCGAGCGCGGCAACTCGGTTTTCTATTTCCCAATCGTCACCTGCATCATTATTAGCATCGTGCTGAGTCTGATTTTCTCTCTCTTCCGGCGGTAGGGCGACGCTCCGCGGAGCCGAAGCGGATTATTTTGTCTCGCCGGCTCCACAGAGTCTCCTCCTACCCTGTCAATCCTGCCCTTTCCTGCATGCCCAGATCGCGTCGGCCAATGTTGCTCGAAAATCATGTCGCGCGTCTTCGCCGTTGCCGGCGTTGTCCGCGAGTCATTCCCCCGCCCGTTTCCGGCGGTGCCATCCTTAGCGACGTGATGGTAATCGGACAGGCTCCCGGCGTCCGCGAGCCCACACTGAAGCGACCATTTGCGCATACTGCCGGTAAAACGCTGTTTCGGTGGTTCGAGGAATTCTGCGGCCTTGATGAACCCACGATGCGTTCCCGAATCTATTTTGCCGCCGTCATTCGTTGCTTTCCCGGGAAAGCGCCCGGCGGAAGCGATCGTGTTCCCGCACCCGATGAAATTCGCAACTGTTCGGCATGGATGAATGCCGAGTTCGAAATTCTACGACCGCGCCTTGTTATTCCTGTTGGCCGCCTTGCCATCATGCAATTTATCGACTGCAAAAAGCTCGACACCATCATTGGTCGTTCATTTCTCGTTAGCCGTAGGGAACTGAGTTTCGACTTGATTCCATTGCCGCATCCCAGCGGTGTCTCACCCTGGCACAAAATTTCGCCGGGTCGCGAGTTACTAGTTCGCGCGATGAAAAAAATCGCGCGACATCCCGCGATGCGCGCGCGCGCCGGATAATCGTCTCCCCTGTAGCCGTCGCCCAATAGGCGGCTGCAAGTCCACAAAAATTCCTTCTTTCCTCAATTCGTGATCCGCCTTTGTTGCAGTCATGTCGCAAAAGCTCCGCGTCACCGTTTGGGGCGAGAATGTGCACGAGCGCGAGAACTCGCTCGTTGCCAAAATCTATCCCGATGGAATGCATCACACGATTGCCGACGCCATTTCGGAAGATGGCGATTGCGAAGTCCGCACCGCGACGTTGCAGGACACAGAACATGGATTAACCGCCCCCGTTCTCGAGAATACCGATGTCCTGGTCTGGTGGGGCCACGCCGCACACGGCAAAGTGGCTGATGCCATCGTCGAGCGCGTCCTGACGCGGGTGTGGCAGGGAATGGGTTTCATCGCGCTGCACTCGTCGCATTACTCGAAACCGTTTATGCGGCTGATGGGCACGAGTTGTTCCATCATCTGGCGCGAAGCCGGCGAAAAAGAGCGACTCTGGGTTTGTAACCCGGCCCATCCGATCGCACGTGGGATTGATCGCTTCTTCGAAATCGAGAATGTCGAAATGTACGGTGAACCATTCGCCGTGCCCGCACCCGATGAGATTGTTTTCATCTCCTGGTTTGAAGGGGGCGAAGTTTTTCGCTCCGGTTGCACCTGGAAACGTGGCAATGGAAAAATCTTTTACTTTCGCCCCGGCCACGAAGCCTACCCAATCTATTATAATAAGAATGTCCGCCTGGTTCTGCGCAATGCTGTTCGCTGGGCCGCTGGCGATGGCGTGAAGTGGATCGACAGTTGTCCCCAAATCTCCGCCAAAGACACACCTGAACCGCTTGAGATTAAAGGTCCCAAAATCCACATAGAAGGCGAAGCGGGTTTTCGCTAATTCGCGCCACATATCTTATGGAAGAACAGAAAATACCAACGCGCGCTGACATTCCGGACTCCGACAAGTGGGATCTGACACATTTGTTCGCGGATGTGAGCAAGTGGAATGAGGACTTAGAGTGGATTACGCGGACCTATCGGAAAATCACGGAGTGGAAGGGTCGCGTCGGCGAATCGGCGCAAACGCTCGCGGGAGTACTCGAGTTTGAGAAGGAACTCGATCTGAAAGTCGAGCGCGTTTATCACTTCGCTTCGCTGCAACTGGCGGAGGACAGCGCGAACAACGATTACCTCGCCCGCATCGGACAGTTGCAGAATTTGATGACAAACCTCGCGGAAGCTTCCGCGTTCGTTGTGCCGGAAATTCAGGCGATTGATGATACGCGCTGGGAGGAATTCGTGGCTGATCCGGCGTTGAAAGATTGGAAAATTCCGCTCCACAAGATCCGCCGGATGCGCCCGCATGTTCTGAGCGAACGTGAAGAACGCCTGCTCGCCCTTGGGGCCGCCGCCCTCGATGGCTATGACGATGCATTTTCACAGCTAACCAACGTGGACATGAAATTCGGCGTTCTCATTGACGTCGATGGCCGCGAGAAGCCGCTCACCCAAAGCACCTACAGTTCGTTCCTGCTAAAACGCGACCGCGATCTGAGAGAGCGGGCTTTCAAACAATTCTATGATGAATTTCAGGATCATCAGTTCACGCTCGCGGCCTCTCTCGCATATTCGGTGAAAGCGGACGTGTTTCGCGCGCGCGCAAGAAATTTTTCCAGCGCCCTGGAAGCATCGTTGTTTACGGATGATGTGCCGGTTGCGGTCTACGATGGATTAATCAACGCGGTGCGGGAGGGGATTCCGCCGTTGCTCCATTACTACGAACTGAGACGGCGCGTTCTCGCTCTCGACCGACTTCGTGCTTACGATACCTACGTCCCGTTAGTTCCGGAAATTGAAACACAGGTCAGCTTTGATGAGGCAATCAACAAAGTCGTCGCTTCCCTGGCCCCCATGGGCGAGGAATACAGCCG